>JAKFYM010000230.1 GCA_021730855.1 Bdellovibrionales bacterium | reverse complement strand
CTCTAGGGAGCTAGGGGGGCTTCGAAGCCGGCCAGAGTTTCGAGGAGCTCCTTATGGTCGAGGCCTCCGTACTCCGTCTCATAAGCGTCGAACTGCATTTTGCCCGCGCTCATGGTTTCTAGGCGCTGCTGGACGCTATCCACATGGTCGCTGCCAAGCAGAACTAGGATCTGTTGTTCTTGCAGATTGCTGCAAACAAGAGAGGAAATGGTGTCGGCAAAATCGCGATCGCGAACGGTTTGCAAGATCTGCTGCACGGGGGAGTTGAGGAAGACTTCCGCGTTTGTCATAAAGCCGATTTCTTCCGCCTGCGCAGCTCTAGTGAAGGCCTCGAGCGGGCGGCCAAGCAATTTATCTTGGAATTTTTCATTCGCCAGTTTGATCAGGGCTTCGTGATGAGCCATGTTGAAAATAAAGAATTCTTCTGTGTCGATGGCCATCAAGCCGTTCTTATCCATGATTTCCAAAACATCTTCGCCCACGGTGCGAGGATTCGCTTCTACGATGGCCTGGTCGATTTTTTGGATCAAGGCCTCCGGTAGGTGCAGCTCCCCTTTGAGCATGCGTTCTTTTACTAGTTCATACGCAGAGAGCGCCAACGGGCTCTGGTAGATGGCAATCACGGCGAGGCCCAATAGCACTTCGGGCGCGGCCGCGGCGTGCAGAAGGTCATATTGGAGGCGGTAGCTATTATAAACAGCGTGGGGAGCATCGGACTCGATGCCGTAGAGCTTGGAGGTTTGCAGGTTGCCACCTAAAACTTCCGTGGCAGTGGCTCGAAAGCGGGGAAGGAAGGGGCCTCCACGCATCACTTCTGAAGCGAGAAAAAGTTTCCCCTCTACGGCTGCTTTTTCCACTTGGACGCGCGTGAGAATGGAGTCTTGGTCTTGGTAGTTGTAGCCGAGAAAAATAACTTTAGGGAGCTTGGCTTGCTCAGCTAGCTGACACGAGGGCGCGCCTAAAGACTCGGCGGCGAAACTAGGGGCTGCGGTGAGCAGCAGGCAGGCACTGATTCCTAAGGCTAGGAAGGAGGTCTGTCGCATTCAAACTCCAAAGAACGAGCAATTAACAATGAATAGTCAGCTAGTTTTACATTAGTTGATCAAAGAAGTCAATGTATTATGCCCTCTTGGGGGGCAAAAAGTAAGAGGCTGGAAAGAGCTGGGCTATCTGGCTTAACCTATTGAAATAATGAGGTTATTTTTGACCGACCCGAAGCCCTGGCGCTAAGGATAGTGACCTTTGACGACATGGGCAATGACCGTATTGGTCTTAGCGCGAACCATAGTGGGGATTCCGATGGTCATGATCATGAGATCGCCCTTCTGCAGGGGCCGTAGAGCGGGAACCAAATAGGTATTCCACCACTTCATGACCGATTGCTCGGCCAGGGCGATCGCATCCACTTCAGGGAGCGGCTTGGGAATGAGCACACCTTTTACGCCCCAGATGAGAGCCAGGCGTTGCAAGACTTCCCGTCTGTCGGTGATCGCAAAGACGGGAACCTTTGGGCGATATTTAGAGATCGCTTGGGCGGCTTTTCCAGAATTGGTCACGCAAACGATCGCTTTGGCTCCCGTATTCAAGGCAATTTCCGAGGCCGCATGTTCGATCGCATCGGGAATGGAAATGATGGGGGGAGAGTCGGGCTCGCGTACCTTAAGGGCTTCCCTATCTTTCTCCGCCTGCTTGATGATGTCGGTCATGATTTGCACCACCTGTGCGGGGTGCTTACCGGAAGCCGTTTCTGCCGAAAGCATGAGGGCATCGGCTCCATCAAAGATGGCGTTGGCCACATCGGAGGCTTCGGCGCGCGTGGGCCGAGCGTGATCGATCATGCTCTCCAGCATCTGGGTGGCGAGGATCACGGGCAATCCAGCCACATTGCATTTTTGAATGATCATTTTTTGGGCGCTGGGGACCATTTGCGGTGAAATTTCCACCGCCATGTCTCCACGTGCCACCATCACGCCATCTGCCACGGCGATAATGTCGTCGATATTTTTGATCGCCTCAGGTTTTTCGATCTTGGCGATGACGGGAACGTTTTTTAATTGGGAGTGGATGAGCTGCTGCACATCACGTACGTCTGAAGGGTAGCGCACGAAAGACAAGGCCACATAGTCCACATTGAGTTCGAGGCCATGCAAGAGGTCGGCTTTGTCTTTTTCCGTCAGGCTGGGAATCGAGGTTTTTACGCCCGGAAGGTTCATGCCTTTTTTGCTGGAAAGCGGGCCGCCAAAAGCAACTTCCGTTTGGACTTCTCCGTTTTCTATTCCGAGGACACGCAGTTCGATATTGCCATCGTCGAGCAAAATGCGGTCACCGGGCTTCACGTCGTCGATGAGCTGCTTATACGTGGTGGAAAGGCGGGTGGCGGTGCAGGACTGAGTCTCGTCGGTGGTGATGGAGATCTTGTCTCCTATTTTGAGCATCACCGGACCGTCGGGAAAAACACCGATACGGATCTTGGGGCCTTGTAGGTCCAGAAGAATGGCCACAGGGCGAGCCAGCTCTTCGCTGGCTTCGCGCACGAGCTGCACCATTTTGGTGAGGGACTCGTGAGAGCTGTGGCTACAATTGAGGCGCGCAACGTCCATCCCCTTGCGCATGAGCTCTCGCAACATACTGGGGTTGGCAGAAGCGGGGCCAAGGGTGCAAACGATCTTAGCCCTTCGCATCTTTAGTTGAGAGATTCGTCGATGATTTCACGGAACTCACCGACGTCTTGAGCGCCTTGAACAAGGTGGCTATTCACGAAGAAAGAGGGAGTGGAATTCACGCCCAATTTTTGTGCTTCAGCCATGGTGGTGTTGATGTGCTCGGCGTACTTCTTGCCGTCATAACACTCCTCGAACTTTTTCATGTCCGATACGCCTGCCTTTTTAGCGAACTCCTTGAAGTCGTCTTTGGTCCAGGCCTTCTGGTTGTCGTAGAGAGCGTCGTGAAACTTCCAGAATTTATCAGAGCCTTGCTCGTTCACGCACATCGAAGCTTCCGCTGCAGGACGCGCTTCCGCATGGCCAGGTAGCGGGTAATGCTTATAAATGATGCGCAATTTTTTGCCGTAGGTTTTTTTCAGCTCGGCGAGCGTGGGCTTGGCTTTACCGCAATAGTAGCATTGGAAATCTGCGTACTCGATGATCGTGATGGGTGCATCAGCATTTCCCCACATGGGATCGCCTTCGGTTTTGAATTCGATGGGCGCTGCGCGTGGACGCTTCAAATAGAGTTCTACGGAATTGCCCTTAGTCGCATTCGCTACCAGTTTTTGCATATGCAGGAGGCCACGCACTTGGTCTCTCACTTCTGGCGGCACTTTGCTGGTGTCGGGAACATTGCGGGCCTTTAGGAATGCTTCCACTTCTTTGTCGGAAATCTTTTTCTTAGCCGATTCCATTTCTTTTTTGGTGAACTCTTCGTTGCTCAGGCTGGCTTTTTTGGCCATATCCTCAATCACGGAATTGCGAACAAAATCATCCAAAGCATTTTTCTGGGCTTTGTAAACACCAAGGCGGGCAGCATAGATTTCCGGGCTGCTTTTTTCGAGCTCTTCCATGGTGATGTCTTTGCCATTGAATTTGGCGGCTACGGCTTGGTCGGCATTGTCTTTCTTGGTGTAGTGAATGCCAGAATCATTAGCGGCCGGGCCATTTTGCGTGCAGCCAGCGACAGCCAGGGCAAGCAGGGGAATAAAGAAAGGAAACTTCAATTGATGGGTCACGAGGGGCCTCCAAAATAAGCAATTTCTGCGGGTACCGACCATCATAGACGGGATGGCGGGTCTTGTGGAGGGAATTCAGACAGTTACGCGGCGTGTGGTGGGTGGATACGAATGGCTTTTGTGATTTCTCGTCGAAGCAAAGGAATGAGCCGGAAGCTCAAACACTGAAAATAATCCCAGTGTCGTTCTCGCCAATAATGAAAAAAATATAGTGAAAAAGCAGAGAATCTTGCCACCAGTCAGGGAGAAAATGGTGCTTTTGGCACAATGTATTAATTTCATAACTAAGAAAATTCAGTACTTAGTGATTCTTCTGCACTTGGCACGAAGCTTGTAATTAGGTTTTCTGCGAATGTTGTACGTTAGCTATGGCGCAGTTGTTTGATTTCATAAAATCCGCTTCTTTTCTCCGCTACTTTCTCCTACCCAGCCGCCCCCCTAGAGAATCTAGGAGGGGCCGGTCCGTTTTCCGAGGACAAGATTTTTTCATCCGACCATTGGGAAGGGCGCTATGGAAAATTGGGCCCAGAAAAATAGCCGAGGTTCCTAGAAAGGACCTTTCAGGTAGACGGCCGCATGTGATCCTGCGGAATTATCGTAGGTAAAATTGGTCGTGCTGGCTCCAGGGCTCTGCGCAAAATTGGCGAGCCCGACAGGGAAAAGATATTCGCCAAGGAGAGTGCCGGTGCAAGTGGCATTGTTCGAAGAATAAACTTTAAACCGATAGGCAAAGGGCTTGTGTGCAGCACTGGGAGATCCAGTCGGAAAATTCTTTGCGGTCTGTGCGCCGGGGGTAGAGAACATTGCGGTCGCGCAGCCGATTTGAAAGGTGTTGTTTTCCAGCACCTGCATATTTCCACCCGTGCGCACGTAGCCGACGGCCTCCATTTTCACATCGTAGTTAGTGGAGGAAGGCCCAGTACAAGAGGGCATGCTAGAGGCAGAGGTGCAAAGCTTGACGTGCAAGGGCTTCAGGGAGGTGAGGGCGGAAGCACCCTCGGAAAATACGCTATTGAGCGTGGGGCTGCAGCTATCGTCGTCGAGTACGAGCGGTACGGTGGCAGATCCGCCGGAAAGAGTGACCAAATGCCCAGAGAGCGGGGTGCAGCGGGTTTGGCTCTGCATAGGGCTGCAATTCACGGGGTTTGAGCAGGCACCACTGTTGTCGCCGTCCCATCCGACGGCGTAGATGCGGTAGGAGCCGTTCGGCACCTGCAAGCTGACTGTTTCGAAACGGTCGCGGAGGAAGACATTGGTGCTAAAGGGATTTCCATTTTCGCCCACGAGGTAAACGCCAATACGACCATAGAGCTCCAGGGCCGCAAGAGGAGAAGCATTGCCGGCTTGTAGGTGAACCGTAGTGGTGTCTCCCGAGAGGCGACCAAATTTTTCCTCGAACTTTCCGCAGCTAATCAGGAGAAGGGGGGCAAAAAGGAAAAGCATTTTGTTCATCATCTGACTCCCTTAGTAGCTATAAGAAATGCCGATCCCAATGTTCCAGTGATGAATGGTATTTGTGCCTAAGGGGGCCGGCACTCCATCTATTTCCACCGCATTGTAGGTGGTGCTCACATATTCCAGATCCGTAAAAAAGCTTGGTAGGAATTCATACCCAAAAAGCAAGGTGAAGCCCGAGCCGCTATAGGTGGTGTCGGGGCCGGAGAGATAGTGGCGGGCCTGCAGGTTATAGCTGAAAAGCGCTTTGATCAGACCAGGCTCATAGGAAATGCCCGCCCCCGTGAGAAAGCCGCGCCCACTGAAATCGGTGGTTTGGCTGCCGTTTTCTTCCAGCTGGCTCATAAAACGGTAGTCGAGGAGCATTCCGACCATCAAGCCGGCGCCTAAACGGTACCCGGGCATAAACTGTAGATCGAAGGTGCCCATATCCCTGGCGGGGATCAAGGCATCCTCGCCGGAGATGCGGCCATAGCCGAAGTGGCTTCCCGCATGGAAGCCAAAGTTGGCCTGGGCAGGGGCAATGAATAGGAAAAACAAGAGTATAGAAAGCATATGCAAGCGAGACATAAATAAATACTAGAGTGGGTCGCTAAAATAGTCACTAAAAGGGGAAGAAACAAAATCGCCTTTGTGTCTGGGGGGAAAGGGGATTTATACTGTAGAGACGAGGGGGCCAGGATGGCGTCTGGAAATGATTTTCATTTTTATCGAGCAGGGAAGCTGCACTTTTTTTGTCCACTTTGCCGCGTGCACCAAAGCACCAATACGATCAAGCGCGTGAAATGGCAGCATCACTTCCAGTTGGTCGTGGGAACGCTGGCCATCGTCTATCTCTTTTGGCCAGTTTTTGGCCTCAAAGGCCTTAGTCTTTACTTCCTCTTCTGGGGGGCCTTTGAGTTTTTCTACCGCCTGCGTAAAAGGGATGCCCTAGTTTGTCGAAGCTGCGGCTTTGATCCCTTCCTGTATCGACAGGATGTGCACAAGGCGCGTAAAGCTTTGCGCGAGCATTGGGAAAAGCGCATTGGCGAAGAGAATCTTTTCCTCGGTAAGAAACTTCGGAATTATAAGACAAAAGAAGTCGGAGACTTAGAAGGCATTGCCGCTACTAATCAGGCCGCCGCTAAGGACGAAAAAACTTCTGGCCTGCCTCCCTCTACAACTCGAGCTCCTTGACTTCATTGCTGACCCCCCATTAAGGTTCCATATCCAAAACATTAGGTTCGCTTGCCGAAAATGGGGGAAATATATATGTCAGTCAACAAAGTACTTTTGATCGGTCGTCTCGGCAATAATCCAGAGATCCGCTTTACCAATACTGGAACTGCTGTCGCTAATTTCAACCTCGCCACTTCTGAAAACTGGAATGACAAGAGTGGGCAGCGCCAAGAACGCACGGAATGGCATCGCGTGGTGGTCTGGGGAAAATTAGCGGAGCTTTGTGAAAAATATCTGGCCAAGGGCCGGCAATGTTTTGTGGAAGGCCGACTACAAACGCGCTCTTGGGACGATAAAGACGGAAACAAGCGCTATACGACAGAAATTGTGGCCACTACTGTGCAATTCCTGGGTGGACCGAACGCCCAAGCGAATGCGGGTGCTTCCGCTTCCGAACAAATGACCAATGGTCATGAGCCCACCGCAACGGCTCCGATGCAGGAATCTTCCTTTACTGAGGACGAGATTCCGTTCTAGGGCGCTCCGCTTCTCCAACGAAAGTGATTGATTTTGAAATTTCTGATCGTCGTCCCTACGTATAATGAGATCCAGAACCTGAGGGGGCTTGTGGAGTCGATCTTTCAAGTGGTCGACACCAAAGCCCATCTCTATGGCGTGGACACCGTGAATGTGCTCGTAGTGGACGACAACTCTCCCGATGGCACTGGCCAGCTAGCCGATGAGCTTGCGAAAAAAGAACCAAGAATTTCTGTGCTCCATCGTCAGCAGAAAAATGGTTTGGGCAAAGCCTATGTAGCGGGCTTTGCCTGGGGTTTGGATCGGGGTTTTGAGGCGATCTGTGAAATGGATGCCGATTTTTCGCATAACCCGATCTACTTGCCGGAGTTTTGGCGTCTGCTAAAGGACCATGACGTGGTGGTGGGCTCACGCTATGTGGAAGGCGGAGGGGTGCGCAACTGGGGGATGGGCCGCAAGGCGATCAGCCGTGGGGGAAGCCTCTATGCGCGCGCGATCCTGGGCATGCCGATTCAGGACATGACGGGAGGCTTTAATGCCTGGAGGCGCAAGGTGCTCGAGGCTGTGGACATTAGTGGTCTGCGTTCCGAAGGGTATGCCTTTCAAATTGAGCTCAAGTGGCGTGCTTGGAAGAAGGGCTTTCGCTTGATTGAGTTTCCGATTCTTTTTGAGGACCGCACTCGCGGTAAGTCTAAGATGTCTAAACGTATCGTGGTGGAAGCTATGATGCGAGTGGCCGGTATGCGGCTGAGCGACTGAGGTTGTGGCGCCAATCATAAAACGTCGATTTCCTGCTTATCTGGGTGGCTTCCTGCTCGGCCTTGCTGCCGTGCTGGTGCTAATGCAAGTGAAGCGGGCCTTGGCGCCGAAATTTGTGGACGTGCCCGATGAGCGGGCGGTGGAGACCGTGAGCAGCGGCGGGAGAGTGCGGCTGAAATACCACGAAGATCCTGGCTTGCACCTGGCGCCCGGATTTCCTAACCAACTTTTTTTAGGCAAGAAAAAGCCAGATGGGCGCATCCAGCCTGTGGCCCGCCTGGAACACAGCCAGTTAGTGCAAGAGACGGTGGTTCTTGGGCCGCTTGAGGCAGGGAGCTATGAGTTGCGGGCGATTTTTTACGCTTGTGAATCCCCGGGCGTGGCCACTTGTGCCCGCATTCTTCTGCTGCAGCCACTTGAGGTGGTGGAAAAAGCCGGAATCGAAGAAAGGGCGATTGAGCTACCGTTGAAGGCGGTGGCGGCGCGCTTTGTGACCCCCGCGGCTGCGCCGAACCAGCCCTAAGCCCGGCCGATACCAAAATAGGTAAAGCCTTTTTTCTTCAGCAAGTCTGGTTTCCAGATATTGCGCCCATCAAAAATCACCGGTTTCTTAAGGAGTGATTTGATCCGCTCAAAATCTGGCAAGCGGAATTCATTCCATTCCGTGACTAGGGCGAGGGCATCGGCTCCTTCAAGAGCTTGGTAAGCCGAGTGGCTGAGCTGGAAATTCGTGAGATCACTGCCTTGTTGTTTCAGGGCTTGCGGCGCAGTTTCGTGGGCAATGGGGTCGAAGGCGCGAACATGCGCTCCGGCCTTGAGTAGGTGGTCGATGAGGACGAGGGCGGGAGCTTCGCGCATATCATCGGTATTGGGTTTGAAAGCTAGGCCCCAGACCGCAATGACTTTGCCTTTCAGTGCACTGGTGCCACCAAAATACTGCTCCATTTTTTCGGCCAGAACCTGTTTTTGCCGTTCATTGGCTTTTTCGGCGGCGGCCACGATCCGCATCGGCAAGCCCGCTTCGTTGCCGGCTTTCAGCAGGGCTTTTACGTCCTTGGGAAAACAAGAGCCGCCATAGCCAGGGCCTGGATAGAGGAAATGCTTGCCTATGCGCACATCGGAGGTGATCCCGCTGCGCACGCTTTCCACGTCTGCGCCGATGCGATCGCAGAGTAGGGCGATTTCGTTGATGAAGGAAATTTTCGTGGCCAGCATGGCGTTGGCTGCGTACTTCGTCATTTCGGCGGAAAGATTGGTCATGCGGATGACGGGATTGCCTTGGCGCACGAACGGATCGTAGAGCTCGCGCATCACTGTCCAGGCTTCATCGCTATCCGTACCGATCACCACGCGGTCAGGCTTGAGGAAATCGTCGATCGCGGAACCTTCTTTGAGAAACTCCGGATTGGAGACCACGTGAAAGGGATGGGACGTTTGGCCACGCAGGATTTCGGCCACTTTTTTGGCCGTGCCCACAGGCACGGTGGATTTATTGACGATGATCTTGCTGCCATTCATGGCGGTGCCCACGTCTGCAGTGACTTTTTGTACGGCAGTAAGATCAGCGGACCCATCCACCGAAGAGGGCGTGCCCACGGCGAGAAAAATCACCTGTGACTTCGTGACCGCCTCTTTGAGATCCGTGGTGAATGCGAGGCGGCCTTCCTCTTGGTTTTTGAGGATGAGTTCTTTTAGGCCGGGCTCGAAAATGGTGGGTTCACCCTTTTGCAGTTTAGCGATCTTGGCGGGATCAATGTCCACACAGATCACGTCGTTCCCGGTCTCGGCAAAACAAGTTCCGGCGACTAGACCCACATATCCTGTGCCCACAACGGCGATTTTCATAGAGCTCCTCTGCAGCCCAAGGGCAAATGCGGAGCCTCAGGGCCCCTCATCGTTTTTTGCGCTTTTTCGCTGGCGACATCAGTTATACTGGATGGGATGGCCAGCCGTCCACCCCTCTCCGCCGTAGTTATTGCGCTCAACGAAGAGCACAATCTCCCTCGTTGCCTGAAAAGCCTAGCTTGGGCGGGCGAGATCCTTATGGTGGATTCTGGGTCTACGGATCGCAGCTGTGCCATAGCGGAAGCGCATGGCGCGCGTGTGATGCAAAAAGAATGGATGGGGTACGGGCAGCAAAAGAACTGGGCAATGGCGCAGGTGGTGCATCCCTGGGTGCTGTTCGTGGACGCGGATGAAGAGGTCAGCCCGGACTTGCGGGCTGAGATCGAGCGCTTTGTGGCGCAAGATGGAAGCTTGGCGGGCCAGCAGTATCGGGGGGCGGAGCTTCCCCGCAAGACTTGGTACCTCGGGCGCTGGATCCTGCATGGGGGTTGGTACCCCAATCATTTGGTGCGCCTTTGCCATCGCAAGTATGGAAAGTGGACAGAGCCCGCCGTGCATGAGGCCCTCGAGATAAAAGGACCCTCGCTGCGGATGACCTCTGACCTTCTGCACTATACTTTTCGCGACGTGGGCGATCAGGTGCAGACAAACATTCGGTTTGCCCGCTTGGGAGCAAAAGTAGCTCGCGCTAGAGGAGAGAGGGGTTCTATGATTAGAATCCTATGCAAGCCGATCGGTAAATTTTTGGAGACCTATTTCTGGAAGGGTGGCTTCCTTGATGGGGTTCCTGGATTTGTGATATCGGTGAATGCAGCTCATTCCATTTTTATGAAGTACGTGGAGCTCCGCTTTGAAAAAAATTCTAGTCATCGATAACACCATTGATCTCCCCCATGGCAGCCCGGAGATTCGTCATCATTTGGAGTCGGTGGCCAAAGAAGTAGGCGCGGTCGAGATCACCGTGGTGCGTGGTCCGGATAGCGCGATTCCCAAGGATCTTTCGGGCTTTGACGGAGTGGTGCTTTCGGGTTCCAAGACGCGGATCAATGACTCGGCCCCTTGGATTGACGACGAAATGGAAGCCATTCGCAAGTTGCATGCTTTAAAAATCCCCACCTTTGGGATTTGTTATGGGGAGCAACTCATTGTGCGAGCGATGGGAGGCGAGCACCATACAAATGTGGCCAAAGTGGCCGAGCATGGATGGGTCGAAGTGGAAGTGGATCCCGAAGCGGAGCTTTTTGCCGGCTTGCCCAAAAAATTCTACACTTTTGAATACCATAAGGACGAAGTCACGACTTTGCCCAAGGGATTTCAGCTGAAGGGCTCGAGCCCTAGCTGCCCTGTGCAAGCCTATACCCTGGAAGATGCTCCCATGTGGGGAGTGCAGTTCCACCCAGAGCGTGGCCTGGAAGAGGGAAACCGCAGCTTGGACCGGCGCTTGAAGGAAGACCCAAACTTCCCGGCCCTGAATCGAGATAAAGCGGAAAAAGTTTTTGATCCGAGCATTTCGCGCACCATCTTTCGGAATTTCCTGAGGCTAGCGTGGAAAAAATAAAAAGTAATTTTTTCCCTGCCTTGAAGCTCATCCTAAAATTTTCGTTTTCTTTCGCCATTCTGTTTTACATGGTGCAGTCCGGACGCTTAGACCTATCGGTGGTGAAAAGGGGTTTCTCGCACATTCCTTTTCTACTTGGCTCCATTGGGTTGGTTCTTTTTGCGCTCATTATTTCCCTCTACCGTTGGGGATTGCTCATGCGTGGCCAGGGGATTGAGTTCACGCCTTTGCAGCTCGCGCGTTATGGAATGATCGGGGCCTTTTTTAATACCACCATGCCTGGAGCGGTGAGCGGAGATTTGATCAAGGCTTGGTATGTCCTATCCGATCACCCGGGCCAGAAAAAAACGCCGGTGCTTACCTCCGTGCTTTTGGATCGCATCCTTGGGGTGTTTGGCTTGGTGATCGTGAGCGCCTCCCCCTTGTTCCTGAACTGGGAAGTGGTTTGGTCGATCCCGGAGCTACATAAGGTGGCCCTGGGGGTTTTGGCGCTGTTCTTAAGCGTGGTGCTCTTTTTCAGCTACATTATGCTTTCGATGTGGGGCCCGCTGGCTTCCTTACGGAAAAAAATGGAAGGCCTGAATCGCAACCGTCTAGGTGAGGTGGTCTTGCAAGCCTATGACGCCTGGACGAGCTATCGGGAGAAACCCATGCTCCTAGCCCAGGCGATTTTCTTTTCGGCGATTTGCCACCTTTCGATCGTGATGGTGGTGATCCTTTGTGCCCAGGCATTGGGCGATAACCAGATGGCCACCTACCAATATTTTTTATTGGTCCCCATAGGTTTGCTCACCACCGCGATTCCCATTGCTCCGGCGGGCTTGGGCGTGGGGCATGTGGCCTTTGCGGCCCTCTTTGGCTTGGCCGGCTCTAGCCATGGCGCAGAGGTCTTCACCATGCTGGTGAGCTTGCAGATTCTCTTGAACCTTTCCGGCGTTTTTTTCTATCTCCGGAGTCCAAAAATCGAACCGCAGGTGCTTGCGAGTACCTAAACGTCGGGATGCCGTCTTGGCGATCCTTTTGCACGTTGGCCTTTTGTGCCAGATGTTTTGCAAAAACTGAAAGCTGCCGAGGTGGCAGTCTCTAGGCTGTCTCTTCCTGGTGGCTTGCGGCCTTTGCAAAAGGTTGTGCTGGAAGGCTTGGCTAGGGAAGAAAATATCTTTGCCAACCTGCCCACGGGCTATGGCAAGTCCCTTTGCTATTGCTTGCCCGCGTTGGCCTGGAAGTGGCGCGTCTGGGTGGTGAGCCCTTTGCTTTCGCTCATAGAAGACCAGGCGCTTGCGTGCGCGGCCATGGGCTTGCGTGTGGTGGCGTGGTCGCACCTCGCCTCCGCTGCCGAACGCAGTGCCCTAGAAGAGAAGATGGCCGCGGGAGAATGGCAGGTAGTGTTCCTTTCTCCGGAGCGCCTCTTGCTCTGGTGGCGTTCCGGCTACTTTGCCGCCTTGGAGGCGTTGGGACAGGCACCCGACCTCCTGGCTCTGGATGAATTTCATTGCCTAGAGGATTGGCGGCATTTTCGTACGGGGTATGCAGACCTACCCTTGGTGGTAGGGCGGCTCGTGGAGAGGGGAGTGCCGCTATTGGCCTTGTCTGCCAGCCTGGCGCAAAACGAAGCTCAGGCTTGGATGCGGGAACTTTGTGGGGATTTCCGTATGGTGTCCTCCGCTCTAGGGCGCGAGAATTTGCATTGTTATGTGCTGCCCTTGGAAGAAGAAAAGATGCGTTGGCTGTTGTTGATTTCTTTTTTGCGTGGACTGGACGCGGGAGAGTCGGCGCTCGTGTATTGCGCCAGCCGCAGGGAAACGGATGAGGTGTCTGGTTGGTTGCGAAGTGCTGGCTTTGCCGCTTCTGCCTATCATGCGGGGCTTCCTTCGGCCCTGCGGCGTGCACGCTCTCAGGCTTTTCGGCAGGGATCATTGCGGATTGTTTGTGCCACTTCGGCGTTTGGCATGGGGATTGACTATCCCAAGGTGAGGCGGGTGATTCATTTTTCGATGCCCTATGATTTGGAGTCCTATTGGCAAGAAGTGGGGCGTGCGGGCCGTGATGGCCGGGAGTCTTTCGCCATTGCCTTTTGGCGCAAGAGTGAATTGGATCGCGCTTGGCGGATGGATACGCAAGCACGCGCTAGGTTCTTCACTCTCTGGCGCGCCTGGATCAGAGGAGGTTGCCGCAAGGGTGCGGTGGCGGAGCAAATGGGCCTTTTGCAAGAGCCATGCGGAAAGTGTGATCGCTGTCAACCGGTGGCGCAGCTTTCCACACCGTTTTGGCTATGCGAATGGAAAGAATGGTGCGCTCGTGAGCGTTGGTGGCTACATAAAGCGGCGCAACCTATGGAATGGTTGGAGAAAAAAGAAAAAGCTTTCGGAAAAAATCTTGACCATGCCTGAAATCCTGATAGCGTTTTTTGATAAATAAAATCTGCGAAACGCGGTACAGAGCGGGATTCCGCAGGTGGTAACGAACTCTTTTGGAGGATACTAGGAAATGAACAAGGCACAAATCGTTGATCAATTGGCGAAAGAACACAGCATCTCGAAGACCCAAGCCGAGTCTGTTCTCAACAGCACCCTTGATATTATCAAGAAGTCTGTGAAGAAAGGTGATGTGGTTACGCTCGTTGGTTTCGGTAGCTTCTTCAAAGCTAAGCGCAAGGCTCGTAAAGGCCGCAATCCGCAAACCGGCGCTGAATTGAAAATCCCTGCTCACAGCGTGCCGAAATTCCGTCCTGGCATGGAATTCAAAAAAGCCGTTAAGTAAGATTTCGGTTTTTCAAAACGAGAGCCTCTGCGGGAACGCAGGGGCTTTTTTTTGCTCCGTAATAGGGACTGAGACTCGAGTTAATGGCCAAAAACCCGCAAAAACTACGCGATTGGCCAAGCCCCGGGCTTTTCATTGCGAGCAAGTCGTATTAGTTTGAGGGCTCTCATTTCCTGCACATCCTTATTATTAGCCGGGGTGGTGGAATTGGTAGACACACAGGACTTAAAATCCTGCGCTGCCTCACAGCGGCGTACGAGTTCGATTCTCGTCCTCGGCACCAAAAAAGCCTAAAGCGCAAAGCGCTTTGGGCTTTTTTGTGTGCCGAAGATGCTGATGAGAAGTTGTCGTACGAGTTCGACCAAAAGGCGAGGATCGCCTTTTGGCACGTGAAGGCAAAGCCGTAGCGCCCCGAGAGGGAAGAGGTTCAGGGAAGGTCGAGTGACAAAAGTCGCCAGGAGGCGACTTTTGCACGCGAAGGCAGAGCCGTAGCGCCCCGTAAGGGGCGAGGCCCATGGATGGGCCGAGTGATTCTCGTCCCCAGCAATTAGTCTCACCCTTGAATCTGCGGCCCCCTCCTTGGAGCCGGTGGTAGAGCCCCCACTACAGTTCAATAGTTTTGGAATGCGCGGAGCGGCCCGAGTCAATCCGGTTCACTACCATCCGCTCCCTAAGCCGCCTAGAGATCGCCCGAAAAGATTTGATCCGAGGGCATGGTTGTGGCAAAAGTTTAAGGATGTTCAATAAATACTCCGAGGTCTACGATCTTCTCTACCGAGAGAAAGACTACTCGGGTGAGTGCGATTTTATTGAAGCTGTGTTCAATAAGTTCGGCCGCTCCCGGATCGAAAGGGTATTAGACGTTTCTGCTGGAACAGGTGGTCATGCATTGCAGCTTGCTCGGCGTGGCTATAAGTTGAGTGCTTTTGATTACTCCAAGGAAATGGC
>JAKFYM010000125.1 GCA_021730855.1 Bdellovibrionales bacterium | reverse complement strand
TTTCATAGTGTCCTCATAGGGAAAAAGGGGTTTATTGCGAGGCAATGTACGCTATGCGTCATATATTCGCAAGGGAATACAGCTGCCGCACTAGGCGTGAAAAAGCCCCTCTTCTTGCGGAGAGGGGCTATGTATTCCTCAGCTTTTTTTATCTAGCGAGCATGGGGAAAAATGCGTCAGACGAGCGCACGGGGATTCCGCGGCGGACACGCACATATACACTATTGAGTTGGAAGAGAAAGAAAGCACCGTTGCTTGGCGACACACAACGTGCGCCGGTGGGGCGTCTGTTGGCGTCGTGGAGAGAGAAGGCAAATACTCCGTCCAGTCCACGCACTCCGCTATCCATCCCATGCACAGTTGGTCCATTCACTCCATTCTCTACATAAGCGAAATTACGCAAGGTCGCGTTCCGGTAGCGATAGTATTTTAGTTCGCATATTGCTTTTCCGAGGGTGAAGTAAATCCGGTTGTCTGGGGCAAGCTCAGCTTTGCCAAAGCTTGTTGCGAACAATTCTGTTAGCACAATATTCAGTGCCTCTAGAGCCTTAGGGCCCACCCAATGGGTTTGCGATTCGAATACGTGCAGGCGGTGCATTTCCGCGGCCAGCATTGCTGCTTCTTGTGCTTCTATCTGAAGTCTGGCTGCTTCTGCTTCGCGTCTTACGGCTTCTTCTTGCTCTAGCCTGGCGCGTTCGGCTTCTTCATAGGCCTGGATGCGGTTAGCGAAAGCTTGTTCAAGGCTTACGGTCTCGTTTTCTACGGCTAGGGCCGGTAGGGAGAAGGCTAAAAAAAGAAAAACAACTTTCATAATGTCCTCAAAGGGAAAAAAGGGGGGTGTTGTGTTGCAATATGTGCGGCGGGTTGGTGGTTGGCAGAGAAGAAAGCAGCCGTTTAGGGGCCGGCTCCATCCTTCCTGCCCATCCTAGCTATTCGCGGCGTCTGTTGACAGATATGTCAGACAAATTTATAGGCGTTCCGCGGCGGATACGCACCTCGGTACGGAAGAATTCGGGCAAGGAGACGACAGTGCCATCAGCCCTCGAGCAACGTACACTATCCGATGCTAAGCCGAAGGAAACCACTCCATCTGCAGGGGTCCCTTCTACTGGGACCATCCCTATGCCGCTTTCCTTCAGAGTAACGTCTCTTTGTACATAGTACTTTGCTTCGCACAGGCTGCCCTGCGGGAACGTCTCGTTTGTGCCTTCGGTTACGGTGAAGTAAATTCGATTGGAGGCAGTACGGTATGTGGCATCGTCGGAGCGATTGTAGACGTAAATCGGCGCATCAGAAAACATGGCGTCAGTGATTCGGCTCTGATGGAACTTTACTAGCACAGCATCTAGCGCCTGTAAGACCTTGAGTTCCACCCACTCGTTTTCGGATGAGTCGTTCTGGCGTTGCGCTTGCTCAATCCTCCTCACGGCTGCTGCTTCCTCAAGTCTTGCGGTTTCTTCTGCGCGTTCTGCCGCTATTTCGCTTGCGATCCTGGAACGTTCAGCGTTTTCATAGGCCTGAAGACGATTGGCGAAGGTTTCTTGGAGATTCTCGTTTTCTACGGCCAGGGCCGGTAGGGAGAAGGCTAAAAAAAGAAAAATAACTTTCATAGTGTCCTCATAGGGAAAAAAGGTGGTTGTTGCGAGGCAGCATACGCTATGCGTCATATCTTCGCAAGGGAATAAAACCAGCCCACTTGCCTGTAGATGGAAAAAAATTTAAGGCGATTCTGCCTAAAGTGGGCCGGCTTTTAGCCGTTCCCCACCGCGCGCTTCAGTGCCGAGCTGCTCCACACCCGGAAGCGATCCACGAAGCCATAGGCCGCGGGCACCACCAGCAGGGTGAGCAGGGTGGAGCTGATCAACCCCCCAATAATCGCTACTCCCATTGAGGTGCGCTGGCGGGAGGCTTCGTTGAGGCCGAGCGCGATGGGCACGGTGCCGGCGATCAGCGCCATCGTGGTCATTAGGATCGGGCGCAGCCGCGTGCGGCCGGCCGCGATGATGGCCTCAGTGCGGTCGCCCCCGGCCAGCACTTTCTGGTTGGCGTAGTCCACGAGCAGGATGGAGTTCTTGGTGGCCACCCCGAGCAGCATGATCATCCCGATCATAGAAAAAATGTTTAGGCTCTGCCCGGTGATCGCCAGCGACACGAAACAACCGCAGATCGCCAGCGGCAGGGCCAGCATGATCGTGAGCGGGGTCACGAAGCTTTCGTAGAGCGAAGCCAGGATCAGGAAGATGAAGAGCACGCCGAAGGTCACGGCCGTGGCCATGGAGTCGGCGAGTTCTTGGAAGTTCTCGGCCTGGCCCACGTAGGCGAAGCTCATGTCGTCGGGGAGCTTGATGTCTTCCTTGATCGCTTTGTTGAGGTCGTTCATCACATCGCCCATGCCGGCGCCGGGGGTGATGTCGGCCTGGATCTGGATGTAGCGGGCGCGGTCCTGGCGCGTGATCTTCGAGGGGCCTTGGGCATCAATCGCCTGGGCCACATCGCGCAGGCGCACAAGGTTGAAGTTGATGTTCGGCACATAGGTGGCATCGAAGTTTTGTACGAGATCGCGTTGGTCTTCTTTGAGGCGCACGCGGATGTCGTACTCTTCTCCGGCCTCGCGGTATTTGGCCGTGGTGAGGCCCTCGATCTGGGCGCGCAATTCCGAGCCCGCTTGCACGGTGCTCACGCCGAGTTTGTCGGCGCGGTTTTTGTCGATCACCACCTGTAGCTCCGGCTTTCCGGGGCGGTAGTTCACGTCGGGGTCGGTGAGGCCGGGGTGTTTCTTGGCCACCGCCAGTACTTTTTGCGCATATTCCTCGAGCTGTTTCTGATCATTCCCCACGATGTTCAGGTTGAACGGCCGTTGCCCACCACCCACGGCATCGTAGTCCTTCACCGCCACGTTAGCGTAAGCAAAGGGCTTCAGTTGTTCCCGTACCCGAGCCTTGAGCTCCGAGGTGTTTACATCGCGTTGCTTGGCCGGAACGAGCTTCACGAAGATCGAGCCCACATTGGCTTGGCCATCTTTTCCGCCCACCTCGAAGGCACCGAGCAGAACTTCTTTATTGGCCCGTACAATTTCATCGATCTCGGCGCCGATTTTATTGGTTTGGTCCAGAGACGTTCCGGGCGGAAGATCGTAGGCCACTTGGAATTCCCCCGCGTCCTGGGGCGGAAGGAAAGTTTTGGGCACGAATTTCACTGTGTATATGCAGACGACGAAAACTAGGAAGCTCAAGCCCAGGGTGGTGAGCGGGCGGCGTGTGACCCAGCCTAGGATCTCTTCGTATTTGTCCACGAGCCAATCCTGGAAGCGCGAGAAGGCGCGCACCGAGCGGCCCACGGTATGGTACCAGATGCCCGATTCTTTTTTCTTGTGCGTGCGGCCCGCGAAATAGGCCGAGAGCATAGGGGCCACGGTGAGGGCGTCGAAGAGGGAGATCAGCATCGCAAAGCAGACCGTGAGGCCGAACTCGCGGAAGAACTGGCCAACCACTCCTTTCAAGAAACCCACGGGCCCGAACACGGCCAATACGGTGAAGGTGGTGGCCACCACGGCAAGCTGCACCTCCATGGTGCCATTCCTGGCGGCCACGGCCGGGGATTCGCCCATCTCGATATGCCGGAAAATATTCTCGCGCACCACGATGGCGTCGTCGATGAGCAGGCCCACCGAGAGCGAGAGGGCGAGGAGGGTCATGATATTGATCGTGAAGCCGGCCATCGCCATCAGGATGAAGGCGCCGATCAGGGAGTTCGGGAGCGCGAGGCCGGTGATGATGGTGGAGCGGCCGTTGCCGAGGAAATAGAAAACCACCAATACGGCGAGGAAGATCCCGATGAAGATGGATTCCTGCACGTCGGTGACGTTGGCTTGGATCCAGACGGAGGCATCACGCACGGTCTGGATTTTTGGCTTGCCGGGGGCCTCGGCCAAAGAAATATTGAGCTTATCCATTTGTTTCTGCACGTTCTTCACCACGGCGATCGTATTGGATCCGCTCTGGCGATAGACGTTGATGAAGAGGGATTTTTTTCCGTTCACGTAGGCGCGCGAGGTTTCGTCCTTGAGGGTGTCCTTCACGGTGCCGATGTCTTCCACCGTCACCGGCACGTCGCTGCCGAAGAAATTCACGATGGTTTTTTTAATGTCGTCTACGGTCTTGAACTCCCCGAGCGAGCGGAAGGAGACTTCTTTGGTGCCTTCGGAGACTTTGCCCACGGGCACGTTCTCGCCAGCGGCCGAGAGACGCGTGGCCACTTGGGAGGCCGAGAGCTCGTGGGATTTCAGTTTGCGGCGGTCGAGCTCCACGTGGATTTCGCGCTCGCGTCCACCCACCACTTCCACGAGGCCCACTTGGTTCACCTGCTCGATCTTGGTGCGGATCACGTTGTCGGCGAGGTCGAAGAGTTTTTGCGGGGGGAGATCGGCTTCCACGGAGAGGGTGAGCACGGCTTGGTCCCCCGGATCGATCCGGCGGATCACGGGCTCGAGGATATCATCAGGCAGTTTGCGCTTCGCCGCGGACACGCGGTCGCGCATCTGTTGCTCGGCGTATTTCACGTCCGTCTCCATGGTGAACTCGGCCACCACGGTGCTGAGGCCTTCGGTGTTGATCGAGCTTAGGCGCTTGATGCCGGAGATGGTGCTGGCTTCGTCCTCGATTGGCTTGGAGACGAGGGTTTCGATCTCGCTCGGGCTCGCCCCAGGGTAGGGCGTGCTCACGGTGACCACGGGGAAGGTGACATTGGGGAAGAGATCTACCCCGCGGGTCTTCAAGCACCAATAGCCCACGGCCAGCATCACGAGCACGAGGCAGGTCACAAAAATCGGGCGGCGAATGGCAATATCAACAAAGTTCACTGTTCACCTCGGAAGAGACGGAGTTGGGAGACGATTCCTAAGAGTTCTTGCTGCGTGCGCAGGCGGAGGAGCTGAGAGGTGGCATAGTCCTGCTCAAAGGTGAGGGCCTGGTAGGTGGTGGTGCGGCCGCGGGTGAGCAGGTTTTGTTCGTTGTCCACCTTGTCTTTTTGCACGTTCTCGATGGTGCGCAGGAGCGAAAGGCGGGAGCGGGCTTCCTGGAGCCGGCTCTCGAGCTCGGCTTTGTCTTTGGTGGCGGTCACGCGCACGCGCTCGAGCTCGTAGGTGGCGGCATCTTGGGTGAGCCGATTGCCTTTGAGGCTGTCGAGCAGAGATCCAAAAGCGAGGGGGGTGCGGAAAACCACGCCAATCGAACGAGTGGGGTAGGTGTTGCGGAAGGATTCCGAGACGGCCGGGCCACGCTGGCCATCGAGCCCGTTCCAGGCATAGTCCACCACGAGATCGAGCGTGGGCTTTACGGTTTCTCTATCCACGGTGGCCTCGGCAATCGCGGCGCGCTCTTTGGCCTCGGCGGCTTTTACGTCGAGGCGGGTGGTTTCTTCCCCCTCGGGTAGCATGCGCAGGATCGCCTCGATCGAAGGCAGCTGGACTTCTTCGTCCACTTGCGTGCCCTCGCGGTTGCGGAGGAGATTGAACTGCCGGGCGGCATTGCGCGCCTCTTCCTGGGCCGTCATCAGCTCCATACGGCGCAGGTCATAGGCGGCTTGGGCTTGCAGGAGATCGGAGCGGTTGCCGAGCTGCAGGCCCACGCGGCGCTTGGCCCAGTCGAGCACGCGTTTAGCACGGGCCGACACCTCGTCTTGGATGTCCACCGACTGGCGGGCGAGGGCGAGGCGCCAATAGGTGGCTTCGGCCTCGGCGAGGGCGGTCTGTAACTGAAATCTATTTGCATACTCTTGCGCCAAATGGGCGGCTTCGAGCAGCTCCGCCTCGGCCCGGGTGCGGGCACCGAAACCGTTCGCAAACAAGTGCTGCGTGAGCTCGATGCGGTTGAAGGTGGTGTAGGAGTTCGGGAGGGTGACCACCGTGGGCAGGGCGCCGATGATTTCGGTATGCCCTTGGTTATAGGAATAGCGCAGGTCAAGGCCGATGGGGCTGTCGATCCCGAGGCCCACGCTATAGCGGCTGGCCTGCGTGTGATTTCCCGTGAAGCTGGGGTTCGGGCTTTCTTTTTTGTCGTCGAGCCAGTTGGTGTTGGCAAAAAGATAGGGAGCGTGGCTCACGCCGCCGATCTCTTTCAAGAGGGCATGCCCTTCGGCCCCGGCTCTATAGGACTTGATCCCCGGGCTGTTCTGGTTCACTTGCTGGAGGTAATTCTCGAGCGAGAGTGGCGCGGCAAAGGCCGAAGCCGCGGTGAGGGCGGCAATGAGGGTGAGACTGGCGACGATTGTTTTCATACTTCCTCAGGCAATTCCATGAAGCAAGGTGGCCACGAATTGCTCGGCCACGTGCTCGCGGTACTTAGGTTGACGGATCGAAACTCCCATAATCTTTTCCTGGATCTTTTGGTTGCGCCCGAGATGGATGAGGGAGCCAAAAACCAGGCTCGCGGCTAGGGTGGGGTCGCTCGTTTTGCGCACGATTCCTTTTTTCTGCGCGGTCTCGAAGAACTTCACCACGGCCTCGAAGGTTTTGAGGAAGGTGCTTTGGAAAATATCCATCATGAAGGGGCGTTCCAGCATATTTTCGCGGTGGAGGATCTCGCAGACGCTGCTCTCTTCCACATGGCACTGCAGGAATTGGTGCACCCATAATTTTAGTTTCGCCTTCATGTCCTCCACGCTCTCGGGGGCGGTGAAGATGGTCTCGGCCATCTTGAGGCGCTCGCGGCCGAATTTTTCCAAGCTCGCTTTGAAGATGCCTTCCTTGCCGTTGAAGTGGTAGCTCACGAGGCTGATGTTCACGCCCGCGCGGTCGACGATCTCTTTCACGGTGGCGCCGTCGAAACCTTTTTCGGCAAAAACCGCGGCGGCGGCCGTGAGGAGACGTTCCTTGGTGTCCTGATCCTGCTCAGGCGCTTTGGTTTTTGTTTGGGCCATGGTCGGACAATAAAACAAACTTTTGATTATTTCAAATGAGTATTTGAATTGTTATGGAAGAGGTTTTGGTTTGTGACTCAATGAGCCATGTGCCAGCGCCACCCCAGCTAGTACCACGAAATAGCTGAGCCACTCAAGGGCGCGCGGTTGGTAGTGAGCGATCAGGATGTCGAACATCCCGCTAAAGAGGATGGAAGTGCGGCCCACGGCGGTGGCCACGGAACTTTTCAGCGGAATGAAGGAGAGCGTGGCGGTGATTTGCGAGAGAGTGCCGAGCAGGGCCACGACGAGGAGAAAAACCAGATCCCAGGGCGCGGGCGTGAGCCAGGGCGCGCTCGGAAGAAGGAGCGAGAGCAGGGTGCTGGAAAAGCCTAGGCCGATCACGATGAGCGCGATGGAGTAGCGCTTGGCTGCGTGACTGAGGGAAAGGAAAGCGATCGAGGCAAAGAGGCCTCCGGCAATGCCCGAGCCCCAGACCCAGGCCGGCATGGTGGAGCGGTTGGGCAGATAGAGGAGGAAGTTTCCGAGCAGGATGAGGGCCACGCCTAAGCCCTCATGGCCGGCGAGTTTTTCGCGGTAGAAGATCCACGCAAAAAGAGTGACGAAGATCGGGCTGCAGCTGAAGAGGAGGTTGGCGTTGGCGGAGGCCGTGCCCTGAAGAGCATAATAATAAAAGGTGAGTGCGAGGGCGCCGGCCAGGGCGCGGAGCCAGAGGAATTTGGCATCGCGCAGGAAGTATTTTTTGAGGTCGCGAAAACAAAAGGGCAGCAGGACCGCGATCGTGATCAGGCCCCGGCTGAAAATCAGCTGCGCCACCGGAAAGCGGGTGGGGTTCCAGTGGACAAGGAAACTCATCAGCCCATAGGTGAAGGCGGCGGCAAGGGCATAGAGGAGCCCGCGGGTGGTAGACATGGATGGACTTTAGCCCCGAATGGGGAGGGGGGAAAGGGCATCTCCTTGGAGAGACAGGGGAATTTGGCTAAACTAGAAAGTGGGGACGGCGTTTACGCTCTAGGCGGTTAAAGTTCTTGAGCTAAATGGCCGATTTTTTAGAGAGATGATTTTGTCGGAAACGAGGGACAGATGAAATTGGCTGGTTTATCGACGGTGCTTTTTTTCTTGGTGATGCAGACGGCGATGGGAGCCGGGCCCGTGCGGCCGCAGGCGGGAACGCGCTTCGAGCAGCAAGAGGCCGAGCGGCAGTATTGCCGGGCGCATTCGGGACAAGGCCTAGTAGCCGCTCCTCCTGCTTGCACTACGCCGACCAATGAAGATCATAAGTTTGTTAGCTGGGTAGGAACTGATCGCAATGCCGTAAGCGGCTCGATTGGCGCACGACTCAAAGAATGTCGAGATTATGTAAATATTATTTATAGACGCCGTGCGGAGTTGACCACGGTTCGGCAAGCGGCGATTGTTGAGCTTCCTGCGCCGCCGGCAGACCAGAATGCTTACCAAAACTACCAGGCCTTGATTGCGAAAAACCAACAGAGCGCGCGCACGCTGAAGGCGCAGCTAGAAAACCTGAAAAAGCAAATTGAGCAGGATCGGGATCCAGCGAAAAAAGCCCAGGCAACTTACCAAGGGATGTACGCACGGTACATGACTCCCAATGCGACCTCTACGATGGCTCTGAGTGGCTGCTATCAGGGGCAAAGCAATCATTTTGCTAACTATGTGGATAGATTGAAAAGAGACTTTGACCAAGCCGTTGCGCTTTCGGAGTCGTTGCTGGGTGAGGTGAGGGCAGAATACACAAGAAACAGCAACCGACTGAATGCCTTGGCGCGTGCGGAAGCTCAAGCGGCCACTTTGCTGGGCCGTATGGGTTCGATGAAGTCAGGGGCGCCGAATGCTGAAGGGAATGTAGACAACACTCCTCCAGGCTGTATTGCTGAGGATCCACATTCTTGTCCTAATGCGACTGTGCAGTCGGCGCGTCCAGGGGCCGGTGGGGTTTCTGCTCCTGCGAGGCGCCCGGTGACAGACAAAGAACTTTCCGAGGGGGGCTGCCAGGATCGGGGTGCATGTCCAGACTTGGTGAGACAATTGGAGAACACACCGCGTGTTGCGCAGAATCCTCCAGGAGCCCAAGCAGTGAAAACAGCCCTAGCGGCACAGGGTGGCGGGGTGGAAGCGGGCGCTACAGCGAAGTCTTCGGCGAGTGGTGCGGTTCAGTTAGGGCAGGATGCTGAGGCTCAGGCAGCGAAAGCGGCAGGTCGCGCAAACTGGTCGAACCAGAAGGTTGTGGGAACGAATGCGGTCTCGGCACCCACCGATTGGCAGCAAGTGGATGCTGCTACGAAAGCGCTTACAGGCCAAAATGCTGTGTCTTCGGGCAATGAAGCGGCTTACAATAATTTTGTACAGAGGAACTTAGCAACGAATAGTACCCAGCAGGACGATTATGGCATCAAATTGCAACGGGCAATCAATGCCACTTCCTATAACTTATACGGGAGCGAAATGGCGGCAGAGGAAAATCCTGGTCGTTATCCCACGGTCTATCAAGATGGAGTGGTTGGTCCGCGCACGCGCACTGCCGTGGAGTTCTACTACGCTGATGAAGCGAGGAGACAAATCTTTCTCGAACAGCTGCGGCTACAGGGAATTTCTCTGCAGTAGTAAATCCACCTAGTGCGCACCACGAAGCACCGGGTCATTCGCGAGTAGCTAGGAGAAAATCGGAGCTCCTAGCAAGTCACCTAGCACTCACAGCTGTCTATTTTGATAGTATCAAATGATACTATCCTTTTTCCCCAGTGTTTCCTTCCTCTCAGCCAACCGTGATTTAACGAGGGTGATAGGCTTGGAAAATCGTTCCTACCGCTTTCGCTAATTCTACCCAGTGCGCACCACGAAGCAGCGAGTCATCGCCCCCCTAAATAGTCCGGAACGCATTTTGCGATATAGGCCCTGAGAGTGGAAATTCCGCCGCTCTAGTCGAAAGGACCTATATGGCAGACATTAAGAACAATCGTACCAATCCTAACGAGGAAAAAAAGAACGCTAGCTTTACCAAAAAGCTAGGGGACAAGGTAGAACGTGCGGGCGAGAAAATCGCCAGTGCGGGCGCTCCTAGTCTCGGAAAATCGGTAAGAAATATGGGAGACAAAATCGAGCACTCCCAGGACAAAAAAAGCAGCCGCTAACCTAGCGGCTCTCAGAAACGGCAGGGCCCTTCCCTGCCATTTCTTTTTTCCCACTTCCCGCGCCAAAACGCGTGGCAAAATCGCAGCGCCGGCAGAGATCCTCCACCAACTCCCCGCGCTCAAAACCCAGCCGCATGGCTTCGGTGCGCGCACTCCCTACCACTTTGGCAAAACTCTCCTCGCCCACATTTCCGAGCGCAATCACGGCTTCCTTATCCAAGCAGCAGGGCACCACCGTGCCGTCGGCATGCACGGCCACGTGCGAGCGGGTGCCGTGGCAGGTGCCACGCTCGCGCAGCACTGGGTGCGCGGGATTGGGCCAAATAAATCTTGTGTCGTAGTGGAGGTAGAGCCGGCCCAGAAGCCGCTTGCTCTTTTGCAGACGTGGGTCCACGCGGCGGTTGATGGTTACCTGAAACTCTCTCTCGATGCGGGCGAGCAGGAGGCCGTTGCGGTCGTCGCGCGCGTCCGCATTTTCAGCATCTTCGGCATTTTCGCCCCCAAGATTCCAAAGCCGGAGATTCAAATATAAATCCGGCCGCTCGCTGAGGGCGCGTTGGCAAAAGGAAAAGACCCGCGCGAGATAGGCCTCGGGGTTTGCGCCCGGGAAATTGTCGAAAAAACTCTGGAGCGAGAAATTCACCTGGTGCACGGTGGGGTGAAGCAAGGCTGCTTCGGTGCCGGTGTTCAGCAGGGTGCCGTTGGTGGTGATCTCGATCGGAACCTCTTCCGCGCCGGCAATGCCCACGAAGGCGGCAAAGTCTGGATGCGCCAGCGGCTCGCCCATCACGTGAAAGCACACGCGCTCGGCAAAGGGCTTCACCTCACAGAGGAGCTCGCGAAAGCGCGCACGGGCGAGCTGAGTCTGGCGGCGCTCCACCTCGGGGCAGAAGGAGCACTGGAGGTTGCAGATGTTCCCGATTTCTAGATAAACTTTTTGGAATCGCTTTTTAGGCGAGTTAAGTGAGTTAGGCGAGGCTGAGGATTTCATATTCCTTCCGGGAGAAGGTGCAGGAGTCGCCGATTTTTTTCCCAAAAAATTCGCGCCCTAGGGGGGACTCGAGCGTCAGCACCGCCACGCGCTGGCCACTTACCTCTACCGTCACGCCCGCGCCGAAGGGGAGCAGGAAGAACCAGGAGCTCTTGCCTTCGCTGCCGGCATCGCTTTTGGCCTCGACCAAGGCGCCCGAGGCCACGCTCTCGGTGCAGGGGCGGAGGGGAAAATCGCGCAATACGCGCAGGGCGCGCTCCATTTCTTCCAGCCGCTTGGCCTGGCCCTGGGCGAGGTAGCTCGCCTCGAGGGCGCGGGTGTCGTACTGGTTCTCGGGTTTGTTCTCCTCGTCGGTGGCCGCCGCGAGCGCGGCTTGGGTGGCGAGGCGGAGGGTGGCGGCTTCCTCTTCCAGGCGGGCCAAGATGGAGGCGAGGACGGTTTGTTTCACGGGCTTCATGAGCGCGGTATATCGTGCTCCACGTTATTTGGCTAATTTTGTGATTTTGCGAGACGAGCCAGCTTCGCGGCCGTGCGGGTGCCCACGGGGGGCTCGGCCTTGGGCGCCTTCGGGCCTTTGGCGGCTGCGTTCGCGGCAGATTTCTTTTTGCCGCCTTTGCCGCTCTTCCCGCCCGCGGCGCGCGGCTTGGCAGCCTTGCCCTTGGAGCGTCCCCCCTTGCTCGGTTGCGCGGCCTCTTTTTCCGCCAAGAGGGCCACGGCTTCTTGCATGGTCACGTCTTCGGGCTTCTTTTCTTTCGGCAGGGTGGCGTTGGTTTTTTCGTGTTTGATGTAGAGGCCATAGGGTCCTTCGAGAATCTCCACGGGCGCTTTTGTTTCGGGATGTTCCCCAAGCGCGCGCACCACCTGGGAGCGGCGGCCACGGCCTTTGGGCTGGGCAAAGAGCTCCATGGCCCGGGCGAAGTCAATGTCGAGGATGCTGTCCTCTTTTTTCAGCGAGCGGAAATCTTTTTCATGCACCACATAGGGCCCGAAGCGGCCGAGGCCGGCGCGAATTTCCTTGCCGGTCTCGGGATGCATGCCGAGCAGGCGCGGGAGCTCGAGGATGCGGATCGCGAGTTTTTCGTCGATAGAATTGGGGTCGATTCCTTTGGGGATGCTCACGCGCTTTAGTTTTTGTTTCGGGTCGGAGGGGATTTCGCCGAGCTGGAGGTAGGGCCCGTAGGTGCCGGTCTTCAAAAAGATCGGCAGCTTGGTCTCGGGATGGGTGCCCAGGCTTTGCGCGCCTTTTTTCACCTGCTCGACCAGGCTGCGCACAGACTCTTGGTTGAGGTCGCTCGGCGCCATGGTCTCGGGCAGGCTGGCTTTCACGAGCTCTTTGGTGACGGGGTCGGTGTACTCGAAGTAGGGGCCGTATTTTCCCACGTAGATGTCGAGATTTTTTAAATGATCAAAATGCAGGGAGCGCGCTTCTTCGGGGACGATTTTTTTGTCCTCGGCGGCCACCTTCTCCTCAAGGCCGTTTTTGCCAAGGAAGAATTCCCGCAGGTAGGGAAGATGGTTGAGCTTGCCTTCGGCGATTTCGTCGAGCTTCTCTTCCATATTGGAGGTGAATTTGGTGTCGACGAGCTCGGGGAAGTGCTTGCTCAGGAGGGCGGTGACCACGAAGCCCGTGAAGGTGGGCACGAGCGCATTGCCGTTTCGCACGGCATAGTTGCGGTCGAGGATGGTGCTCACGATCGAGGCATAGGTGCTTGGGCGGCCGATGCCCTCTTTTTCCAAAAACTGGATGAGCGAAGCTTCGGAGTAGCGGGCCGGCGGCTTGGTCTCGTGCTCGGTGACCTCGCTCTTGCGGTGCTTGACCACATCGCCCTCGTGGAAATCGGGAAGGAAACGCTCGCGCTCGAGCAGGGCGGATTCGGGATCGTCGGAGCCTTCCACATAGGCGCGCAAGAATCCGGGAAAGAGGATTTTCATGCCCGAAGCATGGAAGCGGGCCGGGCCCTTGGCGGTGGGCACTTCGATCCCGGCGGACACCTGGAGTTGTTTGGAATCGGCCATCTGGGTGGAAATGGTGCGCATCCAGATCATTTCGTAGACATCATACTCGCGGCCGCGCAGGCCCATGTCCTGAGGGGGCGTGAAATCGAGCGAGGGACGAATGGCTTCGTGCGCTTCCTGGGCGCCCTTGGATTTCGAGGTGTAGCGGCGCGGGCCATCGCTGAGGTAGTCGGGGCCATAAAGTTTTTTGACGAGCGAGCGCGAGCTCTGGATGGCGCTCTCGGAGAGGTTCACCGAGTCTGTGCGCATATAGGTGATGAAGCCGCGCTCGTAGAGGCCCTGGGCGATGCGCATGGTCTCACGGGCCGAGAGGCCGAGCTTGCGGTTGGCCTCCTGCTGGAGCGTGGAGGTGATGAAGGGCGGAGCGGGCTTGCGGGAGACGGGTTTTTCGTCGATCTCGACAATCTTCCACTCGTTCTTCTGCACGTCGGTGAGCAGGGCCTTGGCGGCCATCTCCTCGAGCAGGATCACTTTTTCTTTGGTGAGGAGCTTGCCTGTGTTTTCGTCAAAATCTTTGCCCACGGCGATTTTGGTGCCACCGAGGTGAGTGAGGCGGGCCTCGAAACCATCATTGCCCTTGGCGAGCTCGGCGGCGATGCCCCAATATTTGGCGCTCACGAAACGCATGCGCTCGCGCTCGAGGTCGACCAGGGCTTTCAGGGCCACCGACTGCACGCGCCCGGCCGAAAGACCAAAAGCAATTTTTTTCCAAATCAGGGGCGAGACCGTATAGCCCACGAGCCGGTCAAGGATGCGCCTCGTTTCCTGGGCGCGCACGAGTTTTTCGTCGAGATCGCGGGGGTGAGCGAGGGCATCTTGGATGGCTTTGGCGGTGATCTCGTGAAAGACCATGCGCTTGGTGGGAATCTTGGGTTTGAGCACTTCCAATAAATGCCAGCTGATGCTCTCCCCCTCGCGGTCTTCGTCAGTCGCGAGGTAGAGAAGCTCGGCCTCTTTGAGCGCTTTGCGCAGCTCGGCGAGGGTTTTGTGCTTTTGCGCGGGGATAACATAGAGGGGTTTAAAATTATCCGCTACATTGATGCCGAGCCGCGCCCATTTGAGTTTTTTTAACTCTTCGGGAATGGAGGACGCTTTGTCGGGCAAATCACGCACGTGGCCCATGCACGCAAGCACCGTACATTCCTTGCCCAGGAATTTTTTGATGGTGCGCGCCTTGGTGGGCGACTCGACGATGATGAGTGCGTTCTTTTTCACAATGCCTTATTTCACAATACCGTACTTAAACTCCATCCTATTGCCTACAACAATGGAAGCAAGAAGAGGGGATTGCAAAGGAAAAATTTTCCGCGAGGCGCCTGGCACCTTGGTGCTGCTTTGCGTGAAATGCTGCTCTAGGAAATTTTTCTTTCGTCTTGTTCGAGCACCATTCCTCTTTGCAGGGCCTCTTCGGCCGGGAAAGGGAGGATGGTTTTTTCGTTAAAAATAGCGAACTTCAAATCGGCTCCGTTGACGTCGGCCCCGCTCAGGTCGGCATCGCGCAAATTTGCCCCCTTGAGATTGGCGTTCTTCAATTTCGCATTCTTCAGATTGGCTTTGTACAGGTAGGCGTAACTCAAATTGGCGCCAGTGAGGTTGGTGTCGTGCAGGTTTGTTTTAAATAAATCCGCGCGGGAAAGATTGAGGCCCTTGAGATTCATGCGGCTCAAGTTTGAGCCCGGAAGATTTGTGCAGTCTTTGT
>JAKFYM010000419.1 GCA_021730855.1 Bdellovibrionales bacterium | reverse complement strand
GATCTCGCTCTGTATTGGGGCGAATGA
The DNA here is from genome assembly GCA_021730855.1 of Bdellovibrionales bacterium. Taxonomy (GTDB): domain Bacteria; phylum Bdellovibrionota; class UBA1018; order CAIPTA01; family CAIPTA01; genus JAKFYM01. Next base: position 14,955 of record JAKFYM010000419.1, on the reverse strand, counting down.
AAAGCTGCCCAGCACGGAATACGCTCTGGTGGATATCGGTGGCGGTTCTACAGAAATTTCGATTTGCCGGGGCCGCAAAATCCTCCATGCCCATAGTTTCCCTCTAGGCACGGCCCGCTTGCAGCAGGTGTTTTTGCAGAAAAGCCCACCCAAAACGCTCGCCCTCGAGAGCTTGCGCGCTCATATTCGCCGGCTCGTGGGACAGAAAATCCAAACGGAACGCTGGCCACAGGTTCCCATGCTCTATGGGTCGAGTGGCACGGTGCGGGCTCTCGGGAAACTCATCAAGAAGAAGAATGGTGGCTTTGCCCTCTCGAGCGTGAGCCAGTTGGTGAAACGAATGAGCCGCATGACCACCACACAACTCCTAGACATTCCCGGCATGGAAGCCAAACGGGTGGACATGATCCTTGCGGGCACGCTTTTGCTGGAGGAAGTGGCCTTGCAGCTCCAGGCCAAACGCATCATCCCCACCGCTTTTTCGCTGCGAGACGGGATTTTGCAAGAGCAGCGGCTGCTGGCGCGCAAACACAAGAGCTCGCTGATTGAGCTTCACCTCGACGACCTTTTTCGGGTGGCCGTGCGTTTTGGCCGCGAAGAGGCGCAGCTGCGAGCCGTGGCGAAATTTGCCGACCGCCTTTTTCTCAAACTGCGCGCGATCCATCGCCTTGGTCCAGAGTGGAAAATCTATTTCGTGGCCGCGGCGATCCTACGCAATAGCGGGGAGCTGATTGGCTTCTCGGCCAAGGAAGAGCATTCCTATTATATTGTAAAAAACCTCGATCTTCCTTCCGTGCAGGTTTGGGAGCAAGAGTTCATTGCCCTGCTTTGCCGCTACCAGAGCGGAGGGAAAGCCAAGGCCCTCGCCAGCTTGGACGCAAAAAGAAGGGCGGCCTTTCGAAAAATCTTGGCCCTGCTACGGGTGCTGGATGCCTTAGATCTCGGCCCAGGAAATAAGCTGGAGCTCAAGGGCGTGCGGCTGGCTAAGGGCAAGGTGGAGCTAAGGATCGACGGAGCCGGAGAATCGCGGCTTCTAGAGCGCCGAAAAAAATTATTTGCCGAAGTCTTTCACCGCGAGCTTTCGGTGGTCTTAAAAAGATCATGAGGCGCTAGCGGAGTGCCTGCGTACTTATTGGCCGCGAGGTCGGAGAAAAACTGCTGGGCCCGGTGGGGCTTGTCGGTTTTTGCGGGCTTTGTCCAGGTGCCGCGAGGTTTTAGGCGGCGTGCGCGCGTATTGTCTTTTAGGTAACCGGGCAGCACCACATCCACGAGAAAATCATAGAGGCGTTTGTCGAGCACCGGGAAGGCAATCTCCAGGCGCGAAAAGAAATTTCGTGGCATCCAATCCGCGCTCGAGAGGTAGATGACCTGGGAGTGCTCGAAATAGTAGATGCGGCTATGCTCGAGGAAACGGTCCACGATCGAGATCACGCGGATGTTTTCCGAGAGATCCTTGACCCCTGGGATGAGCGAGCAGGCCCCGCGCACCACGAGGTCAATGGTCACGCCAGCCTGCGAGGCGGTGTAGAGATCTTCGATGATTTTTTCGTCGATCAGGGCATTCACTTTGGCGAAGATCCTAGCTTTTTTCCCCTGGCGCGCCGCTTCGGTTTCGGACTTGATCAGGGCGCGGATTTTTTGGTGCAGCTTCGTGGGGGCCACCACGAGGTGGCGAAAGCTCGAGGGGATTTTATTGTCATAGATCGAGTCAAAAAAGTGCCGGGCATCCGCCCCGATCTCTTGGTTGCCGGTGAAGATCGACATATCGGTATAGGCACGGGCGGTCTTGGCGTTGTAGTTGCCCGTGGAGAGGTGGGTGTAGTAGCGCACCTCTTCGCCCACTTTTCGGGAGACGAGAGTGACCTTGGCGTGCAATTTTAGTGCGCCAAAACCATAGTTCACTTCCACACCCGATTGCTGTAGCTCCTCGGCTACTTTAATGTTGTGGGACTCATCAAAACGCGCCCGTAGTTCGAGGGCCACGCGGACTTTCTTCTTTTTGGCGGCGGTTTTGAGGATGTCCACGATCTGTGAGAGAGAATCCGTGCGGTAGATGGTCTGTTCGATCAGGAAGACTTCCGGATCTTCGCAGGCCTGGCGCAACCAAGCGAGGAAGGCATCAAAGGAATCATAGGGATGGTGGAGCATGAAATCCACATGTTCGAGTGCCGAAAATAGCTGCGGAATTTTTTTGTTGGTGAAGGCCGTAGGGATCATGGCTTTCAGCGGTGGGTTGGAAAATCCGGGTTGCGCGAGGATGGCGGGAGGAAGGTCTTCGACCACGCGGATGAGCCCGGGTAGGCAGAGTGTGCCGGGGGCGCGGAAACACTGGCGGAGGTCGAGCTTTAGCTGGTGCGCGGTTTCTTCGAGAAAATCTTTCGGAAAGTTGCCCTGGTACTGCAAGCGCACGAGCCGTCCGCGCTCGCGGGATCCGATATTTTTTCGGATGATGTCGGGAATGGCTTCGCGGTCGCCCTCGGTAAGGTCTACGGTGAAGTCCGCATCACGAGTGATGCGCAGGATGCCGGATTTTCCTGAGTCGAGGTGCGTGAGCAGGAGATCGTCCAAGAAAAATAGGTGCACCTCATTTTTCACCTGCACCCAATGAACCGGCGCGAGGGTGCGGGGCACTTCCCAGAGCTCTTGTCCTGTGCGCACTAGGCTCTGCAGGTTATGCAATTCCTGCAGCGCGCTTAGTTTGGTGCGGACTTCCAGCTTCGGCTGGATCTGGTGAGTGAAAATCTCTTTGCCCAGAGCAAAGGTCGGATGCTCGGGGGGAAGTTTTAGGTGCAGGTGTAGATTTTTCCCCTCTCGCTTCAGGAGCTCGAGGGTGCGCGCTTGCCGGTTTCCAAATTTACGCACGCTCTCGAGCACGGTGCCATGCACGCGCAGGAGATGGGCACGAGTCTCTTCCGTTTTGCCCTGCAGCCGCAAGAGCGAAGCAAAACGAATCATGAAAAATTCGTCGAGGTTTGAGGCCGAGATCGAAAGGAATTTTAGGCGCTTGAGGTAGGGGTTTGAGCGCAGCCGGGCTTCCGCCAGCACGCGGTCGTTGAACTGGATCCAGCTGAGGTCCCGATGGATGAAGGGGCGTTCAGGGTCTAGCAAGAGATAAGAGAGAGTGGGGAGTGCTTTCAAGCGCGCGTCCTTATTGAGGCAAGATTGTACCGTGCCGAGAGGGGAGAGCCAATCCGGGAGTGCTCTCCTCGAGTGAACCTAATGAAAACCTAAAATTCCACCCTTTCCTAATGCTTGTCTGACGCGATCCTAAAGGCAAAAATTCTGCGAGGCCCGATACTAAGACTATGTTCTTAGCCGACTTTCATGTTCATACCAATCGCAGCGACGGCCGGGTGCCCTTGGCCGAGGTGATTGATTTGTATGGGTCTCGTGGTTTTGGGGCGATCGCCATCACCGACCACCTTTGTGAGCGCCAGTCCTTTTTGGGAAAGGCTGCGCGTTATTTGGGTTGCAGCCTGACGGAGCAAAATTTTGCCGAACATATGCGGGATGTGGCGGAAGAGGGCGAGCGGGCCTGGCACCAGTACCGGATGCTGGTGCTTCCGGGCACGGAGATCACCAAAAACTCTTTGAACAATCACCGCTCGGCCCATGTGCTGGCTTTGGGAACAGATCAATATATAGACCCCAATCTGGAGATCCCTGCCCTTTGCCGGGAAATCCGCGCCAAAGGCGGTCTCGCCATTGCGGCTCATCCTGTTTCGACCCGTCGGGTGGAGAAACAAACCTACCATCTTTGGGATAGGCGCGAAGAGTTGCGTTCTTCTTTTGACGCGTGGGAGGTGGCGAGCGGCCCCTATCTCTTTCCTGAAGTTTTGCACTCGGGCCTGCCACTAGTTGCCAATAGCGATTTCCACCTGCCTCGGCACCTCACTTCTTGGAAGACGGTCTTGCATTGCGAGCGCTCGCCTGAGGCGATTCTCGCGGCGATCCGCGAGCAAAATGTCAGTTTTCATTTTTACGAAGACGCCGTTCTATCTGCGGCAGCTTTGCTGAGTCCTTTCTTACGCTAATGCAGTAGGTTGTTGACGTACTGAAGAAATTCGCTACACTTTTACCAGATCAGCTTCCGCTGTGAACTTTACCAAGGGAGAACTATGAAATTTAGTCTTATTCTAGCAAGTTTGTTTATCGTTGGTGTGGCCGAGGCCGCTCCCAAGAAACGCGCCACCCGCGCAAGCGATGCTTATGCTTCCTCTGCTAGCAGCAGCGGCCACAGTATGGCTGGTTGCGGACTGGGCTCTTTGGCGATCGAAGACAGCAGCAAATGGTCTCAAGTAGGCGCGGCTTTCTTGAATGGAACCGGAATGCAGACCTTCGGTATTTCTTTCGGCACCTCGAACTGCACCGAAGATGGCGTGGCTTCGGCCGCGCGGGAAAAAGATGCGTTCGTGGAAGCAAACTATGCAGATTTGCGTCGCGACCTAACGGTGGGATCTGGCCCCTACCTTAGTTCCTTGGCTAGCTTCTATGGCTGCAAGGGCAATTCAGCTTTAGATTTCGGTCGTGGCTTGCAGAAGAGCCAAGACAAAGTGCTAGGCGCTTCGGAAGCCGAAGCTTCTCTCGTGATCGACGAAGTGGTGGCCGGCGAAAATCTTTCCTGTAGCTAATCTTTTCAATCCGCCACGCCTCTGCTAGCTTGCTCGGGGCGTGGCTTTTCTTTTTCTATTTTTTGCCATAAATGCAGCGGCCGCCGTGGACGACGGTTGGCAGGCTCTCTTGCATTTCAGCGGCTCTTCCTCTTCCATCGAAAAAGGCTCTTCTTTTTTTCTGGCGCCCGATGGGCAGGAAAATCCCGCGGCCGAGCTGGCCGCCACAAAAGCCTATTTGCAAAAATCTCCGGGCGAAGCCAGCTGCCGCTACCCCGCGCGCGCTCTCTACCTAAAACAATACCGGCCCGATGGTTCGGAGCTCTGTGAGCGCTGGCGGCGCTGGAAGGAAGCGATCCAGGCCGAAGGGATCGAGCTAGTGTTTGCGGCCGCCTTTGTGAATAGCCCCTCGTCGATGTATGGGCATACGCTCTTGAAGTTTCCCCGTGGGGGGGCTTCCAAGGGCCAAGAGCTACTCGACTATACCTTGAGCTATGGGGCGGACACGGGCACGGCCGGGGGCGCGGTCTATGTTTGGAAAGGACTCACGGGGGGCTTTGAAGGAAAATACGTTTCGGCCCCCTTCTACCTGAAAGTACGCGAATACAATTTCGTAGAGAATCGCGATTTTTGGATTTATCCACTGAAGTTACAGCCAGAAGAGCTAGAGCTGCTCGTGGCTCATGCCTGGGAATTGCGCGACATTTCGTTTCCCTATTATTTTTTGCGGAAAAACTGCGCTTATTACCTTTTGGAATTTTTGGAAGTGGCGCGTCCGGGGCAGCGCCTCACGGAGGCCTTTCCCCTTTGGTCCGTGCCCATGGACACCATTCGCCGTTTGGCGGAAAAAAACTGGCTGGGCGAGCCGCGTTACCGCCCGTCGCGCTACCGCCTGCTGCAATCCTACCAAGAAGTCTTGGACAGTAGTGAGCGCAGGGCAGCTTCTCGCTTGGCGGATGGAGAAGACGCGGCCTTACCAGCGGGGAGGGAGAGTTTGGTTTTGGATGCCGCCTATGAGCTCTGGCGCTATCGCACGGAGGGCACGAAAGAGATGGCGCTGGAGAAGCAGCTTTTGCAAAAGCGCGCGGCCTTTCCCGGGCCTACCAAAACCTTTTCCTATCCTAAAGAGCGCTCTCCGGAGCAGGGGCAGCCCACTTCGCGTTTGGGTTTTTTTGGCGGCGCGAACCGCGAACACACTCTCCTCGAGCTGCAGTACCGCGGCACCCTGCATGACCTGCTTTCTCACCCTCTAGGCTATGAGCAGGCCAGTGAGCTCACCATGGGAGACCTGCACCTTCGCTACGAAGCCAAAAAAATCTTCCTCGATTCTTTTGAGGTCTTGCGAATCCGCTCGCTCTCTCCTCGTGATTCCTGGTTTCCCAAAAAGGCCTGGTCTTTTCGCCTCGCTGCGGACCGCGCCAAGGAATTTTCCTGCACGGGCTGGCATTGCATGGTGGGCACGCTCTCGGGCGGCATGGGCCTGTCTTATGAAATGGCGAGTGTTCTATTTTTTGCAATTGGCGAGCTCGACTTTGAGTATGGCGGAGTCTTGGAGAAGAATTTCCGGCTCGGCTTTGGGCCTAGTGGGGGCCTAGCCTTTCCGCTTTGGACCGGCGCACGCGGCACGCTCGAGGGACAAAAACGCTGGCGCCTGGCCGGAGAGACACGCCAGCGCGCGGCCGCGCGCCTGAGTCTCAATCAGGATTTGAGTCGAAGCTGGGAGTTTCGCGTGAGCGCAGGAGTGCAACGCTCCTACCGCGAGGGCTTGGCGGGTTTCTTATTTTACTTCTAGCCAGCGGTCGCTAAAGACCTTGAGCGAGGCGAGGGAGCCGGCAATTTGTTTTTGCACGAATTCATTCACGAGCCGCCCTTCGGCATCGAAGGCTTTGTCGGCTAGCGGGCACTGCACCTGCTCGGGCAGCACCCAGGCCTTGATCGAGGAGAGAACGCTACGCACCTGGATGAGGCCACGGGCGCCCCCTAGGGCTCCGGGGGAGGCGGAGAGCAATACCACCACTTTTCCGGCCCAGAGATTTTCCGGGGGCCGTGAGGCCCAGTCAATGGCGTTTTTTAGCGGGGGCGAATAACCCGAATTGTATTCCGGCGAAGCCACCACCACGATCGAGGCTTCTTTAAGGGCCTCACGGTAGCGCAGGATGCGTTCGTCCAAAGGGGCTCTTTCTAAATCTTCATTCATCAGCGGCATTTCGAGGCTTTTCCAGATTTGCCCCGTATAGCCGCCCTCCTTTTCCATCGCCACGAAGAAATTGCGAAGGAGCTTCAAATTCCACGAATCCGCACGTAAACTACCACAGAGACCGATTGCTTTTTTTGCCATGGCTGGACTTTACCCAAGCCTCCCTGGCGATGCAAGCGGTGGAGGAGCGCATGCCGGATCGACAACTTAGCCTCAACCAACAGTTAGCCCTCCTGCCCGTGGCGATTCCCGATGCGGTTTTGGATTTTTTGGAAGATTTTAATTACGGCACCGCGCTGCAAACAGAGTCGGCCCGCCTGAGCTTTGACCCTGACTATTTGAAAACCGCGGGAGACACGCTGAAAACCCAGCTTGAAAAACTTCGGGCCGACAATGGCACCCTACAGGCCTTTCATGTGGAGCAATCTGGGCGCGACATTCCCGGCGGATTTTTGATCAAGCTCACCTTTGCTAATGGCGTGCGCGGCCTGGGCCTCCTCACCAAGATGAAGGAGCGCACGATCATGCGCGTGCTCTTTCCCCAGGGCGAGTACAACGAAGATGCCCTCAAGGATATGCTGAAAAATCCTCCGCCAGGGGCGTGAGCTCGGGTTGCGGGCGATCCCATAGCGACAAAAGAAATCCTCCGTCTCCCGAACCCGTGGGCTTCACCGCGAGGGCCCCCTTGGCTTTGAGCTCTAGAGCGAGCTCCTGCATCGCGGGTGGAACGAGACCCCATTCCTGAAAACAGGCCGCGCCCTCTTCCATGGCGGATTGCAGTTGGCGAAGGGCTTCCGGAGAACGCAGCGAGAGCGCGCTCTTGGCTTGGCTCACGGCTAGGCTCATGCGGTCGTCGAGGTCGTCACGGGCGAGGTCCGTTACTTTTTGTACGGAGCGCGCCGTGGGGGAGCGGAGCTGCGAATCGCTCAGGTAGAGAAAGGGGCGCCAAGCGAGGGAGACGGGCTCTGGTTGGCGACCACGCACGAAGAGAAGTGGGGTTTCGGCCAGGGCGCCAGCAATGTCGATCCCGCTGGATTTGCCATGAAAGAGGTCTTCGATTTCCACGCAAAGGGCGAAGGGGCTGGGGACAGGCAGCTCGATTGCCTGCAGGAACTTCACCACGGCCACGGCCAGGGCTGCCGAGCTGCCAAGGCCGGCGCGCACGGGGATTTTGTTCTCCACGCGGAATTTCCATTTTCCCTCGGGCAGGCGTTGCCCGAGGATTTCGAGTGCGCGGTCTAGGGCGGAAAAAAAGGGAACGTCTCCCTCGATTTCGCGTCCCTCTCCCTCGCTCTTTTCCCACTCGAGTTCCAGCGCCAGGCTGCGGAGTGGAAAGACCAGGGCGGGCGCTCCGCGCACCACAGAGTGTTCTCCAAGCAAAATGCATTTGCCATGGGCCTTGATTTTTCCCTTCATGCGCCACTCTCCAGGATTTGAAAGTCTTTGAGCTCCGCACGGAAGCGAGCCGTTTCTTCGGCGGGAACAAGCAGGTGCACATTGGGTCCGGCATCGATGGTGGTGATGGGGCCGTGGCCGTGTTTTTCCCAAAAATCTTCGGCCCAGCGGAGCACAGCTAGGGTGCCCGGGGCAAAGTAGAAAAAGGGCGGGGTGCTTGTGTGGAAGAGGCTGTGCATGTCCCAGAGCTCGGCCCAGGAAATCTCGGCCGTGGCGCGATAGTCTCCAGAGGCTAAAGCTTGGCGCATCGCCTGCATTCGCTGCTGGGCGCGCGGGACGCGGTCGGCGAAGAGCGGGCTGGTGCGCACGCGGCGGTGGGCTTCGGAGCTAGAGACTTTTTTGTGGGCGTGGTCGACCACCACCACTAGGTCTACAAGATCCGGGAGCCGAGAGGGGAGGGGGCCGATTTTGTCGCCCTCCCAGGCACACCAGGGAGAAAAAAAGGATCGGCAGGAGCTGCCCGAGCCGGAGCGGCTGATGCGCGCGAGCTCTTCTGCTGGAGGAATGGGAAGGCCGCGAATGTCGGCAAAGGCGGTGTGCGCGGCGAGGGTGAGGGCCGCAAAACTCGAGGCCGAGCTCGCCAGGCCCGCATCGCTCGGGAAATTATTGCCGGAGCGCAGGAGAAAAGACCCGGGCACCTCGCCTTTCAGTTTTTGAAAGAATTCGAGGAAGCGCGCGGTGGATTCGGCGCGCAAGGGAGAGGAGCCGGGCAGCGGCTGCCATTGGTCGGGGCCTTCTTTTCGGCGTTCGATTTCCACGGTGGAGCGAAAGGCGCTGAGGGTCATCGAAAGGCTGGGGTTCACGGACTGGTTGGCGCCTTCTTTGCCCATGTACTTGATGAGCGCGATATTGGAGGGGGCGGAAGCTGTCCAGGTCATGGCATAGCTTTATATCGGGACACGGAGCACCTCAACCAGAGAATGTCTTTTTGCCCAAGGCTCGAGCTTTGCTCCCTGCCCAAGCACGAGCAAAACATCGCTACCCATGGCGCCACAGCCCTTGGCCGCCTGGACAGTAGGCTCTGCTTTGAGGTCCTGCAGAGCCGCTTGGCTGTGGGTGGCCACAAGACCGTTGGATTCAAGGATTTCTGCATAGGCCCGCACGGCGCGCACTAGGTTTTTTTCTTCGCGCACGATGGCCGCAGCTCCTGCCAGGCTCGGCAGCTTTGTGGCCAAATGTTCGTGCGTGGCGAGCTTCTTCTGGGTGTGAAAGAGCGTAAGCTCGAGGCCCAGTGCGGCGGGGGGGCGCAGCTCAAGAGTGCGCGTTTCTTGGTCCACATACACAAAACTTATTTTCTCGGCGGGAGCAAAGGCCTGCACGAGGATATCGGTGCCGCTGCCGGGCAGGCCGAGCTCGCGGTAGAGCTCCCAGGTTTGCCAGGGCTCTCCACACCCGAGGGCGTGGGCTACTGTGAGGAATTCGGCTCCCGAGGCGCCAAACCCTCCGCGTCCTGCATGAGGATCCTTAAAAAAAAACTGTTTAGGATCCAGGCCGCGCGCAAGAGCCAGGCGCCCGGCGGGGGAGGCGGGAGCGAAGCCCGCTCCGGGCCCTTGCCCGCCATGGAAAGCTGGCGGATGCGCCAGCACGAGGGCCGGCCCGCCCTCAAGCACGAGGTATTCTCCGAGGAGAAATGTTTTACTGGGAAAGGCTCTCACCGGGCTTCGGTGTTCACGCCGCGCAGGATATCGAGCAGCTCGCGGGCGCGGCTCATGGTGATGGTTTTTTCCCGTTTCAGGGTGCCGAGGAGGCCCTCGCGCAAGGCCACCATTTCGCTTGGCCGCGCTCCGGCGGCGATGGCGAGGTTTGTGGCATGCAGGCTCATATGGCCCTTCACGATGCCCACGGTGGAGAGGGCGCGCAAGGCGCCCAGATTCTGCACGAGGCCCACGGCGGCCACTATGCGCGCGAGGTCTTCGGCATGTTTCACGCCAAGGATGCGCAAGCAAATCTGGGCCGTGGGGTGGAGCTTGGTCACTCCGCCCACGGTGCCCACCACCACGGGAGCGGAAAAACGGCCCACGAGGGCATTCTCTTCCATGCGCCATTTGGTCACGGGTTCGTAGCGGCCATTGCGGGTGCAATAGGCATGCACGCCGGCCTCGACGGCTCTCCAATCGTTGCCCGTGGCGATCAGCACGGGATCAATGCCGTTCATCACGCCCTTATTGTGGGTGGCCGCGCGGTAGGGATCGGTCTCGGCGAAAATGGAAGCCTCTTCAATGCCTTTGCCGATCTCTTTGTCCACTCCTGGAATGCGCACGGTGGCGTGGGTGATTTTGGAATCCACGAGATTGGAAAGAATGCAGAGGCCCACTTTTTCTTCCGTCCAGAGGGCGAGGTGGGGCTTGATGGCTTCGCAGACTTGGTTGATGAGGTTGGCGCCCATGGCATCACAAGGGTCCATGTACACGTGGAGCACGAGCATTTCACGGCCATCTGGGCGCTCGAGGCGGCGGACCTTAAATGCGCGCACGCCGCCTCCGCGTTTCACGAGGCCGGGCACCACGGAATTGGCGATTTCCAAAAGTTCTTCTTGGTGCACCCGAATGCGCTCGAGCACTTTGTCGGTGGCCTGCACATGCGGAAATTGCACTTGTCCAATGATGGTGTGCCCTTCGGCAGAGGTGAGGATCTCTCCGCCCTCATGGGAGCGGATCCACTTGGCGGTGCTGCTGCAGGCGGCGATCACCGAGGTTTCTTCAATGGCCATCGGCACGGGAACATCACGACCATCGATGCGAAAATACGTGGCTAAACCCAAAGGAAGCGAAAAAACGCCAATCAGGTTCTCGACAAAATGTTCGGCAAGGTCAAGATCGAGCGGGGCTTTTAGTGTATCGAGGTCATCCCCACTCAAATGCGACATGCTTTTTAGGCGGGCGAGGCGCTCCTCGCGGCTCAGCTTGGAGAATCCGTGAAAGAGGCTTTCTAGATTTTCTGCCATCGCTTGCCCTTTCGCAGTGCCTCGGGCCGTTTTGCTCCACTGCAGAACAAAGCCACTTTTAGCTCAAATTCCATGCGGCCCATCCATTTGTCCAAGGCTTCCTCCCCGAGGAGGGCTTGTTCGAGGGCGGGCTTGGCGAAACCCACTTTCTCGGCGCCCATGGCTAGGGCTTTGGCCGCGTCTAAACCTGACCGTATCCCACCACTAGCCCAGATTTCAAGGCTTCGTTTCTGGCGCCAATGCACGGCATTCAGCAAGCTATCGGCCGTGCTCTCGCCCCAGCGGGCAAAGGTGAGGGCCGCGAGCTGCTGGTGGCTGGTAGCGGCGGCACGGCCGCCCTCGATCCGTCCCCAATGAGTGCCGCCATAGCCGCCCACGTCGAGCGCGGCGATTTTTGCGCGGATTTTTTTTAGGGAAGCGGAGGAAAATCCACAACCGGTTTCTTTCAGGATCACGGGCACCTTGCTGGAATGACAGATTTTTTCCAAGGCTTTCAGGCCACCCTGGAACTGTGGCGTGCCTTCGGGCTGCAGGGCCTCTTGCATCGGGTTGGTGTGCACGATGAGGGCCGCAGCCTCAAGGGTGTCGACGAGGGCGAGCACTTTTTGCGGGGGCGTGGTGATGAGTTGGCTGAGGCCGATATTGCTGAAGAGGCAGGCATCGGGAGCGGCCTTGCGCAGCCGCGCCCATTCGCTCGCAGCGGCGGGATCGGTGAGCTCGCGCCGCTGCGAGCCCACGCCCATCGGCCAGCGCCTCTTTGCGGCCACTTTGGCAAGCGTGAGGTTGAGGGCTTCGCCCTTATGGTGACCAGCCGTCATGGAGCTAAAAAAAAAGGGACTCGCGGCCTCATAGCGCCAGAACTTGCTCGCGAGTTCAATATCGGCGAAATTGAGCTCGGGCAGGGCATCGTGGAAAAGATGGATGCCGTCGAGGCTGTTTTCCTGAGCGTCCATGGCGGGCTCTAGGGCGAGGCGCAGATGGTCGGCCTTTCGGGATTCAAAGCGCTCGTTGGGCATGCCCTAAATTAGTAAAGTTGGCGGGCTTTGTCGAGCTTGATTGCTTGGGCGCGGGGGAAGAGGTAGGTTTTTTTGCATGAAACAAATTGAGGTCAAAGGCAAAGACGCGAAGGATTTTCTGCATCGCCTCTGCGCTGGCCGGGTGAAGAGCCTCACGCCTGGGCAGGGAGCGCGCAATCTGCTACTGAATGGGGTTTCGCGCCTGATCGCGCAATTTGATTTGTTGTGCCTCGAGGAGGGAAACTTTCTTTTGTTTACCCCTGCTCCTTGCGCTGACGCTTTAAAAGAAGGGCTCGAGCAGCTTCATTTTGCAGAGAATTTGGAAATCCGCGCGCTCAGCGCAGAAGGCAGCATCGTGCCGGGCGTGGGGGGCGGAGACGTGGTCTTTTCGTGGACGGGAGAGCGCCCGCGCTGGCCTTCGCCCGTGCCCGGCTTTGATTTTTGTGCCTGGCCCGCGCCCACGCCCGAGGGCTGGGAGTTTGCCCGCATCGGCGCGCTCTTTCCATGGCCAGGCCAGGATTGGAATGCCAACACTCCCGCTCTAGAGGCCGGATTTCTCGACTGGATTGATCGCGACAAAGGCTGCTACCCTGGACAAGAAGTGGTGGAAAAATCCCTGAACCTTGGGCACCCGGCGCGGCTTTTGCTTTCTTTCGAGGGCACGCGCAAGCTGGCGCTTGGCCCCGTGGACCTGGTGGGCGGGGGGCAGGGAGAGGTGACCTCCGTGGCCGAGCAGGCAGGAAATTACCGCGCTTTGGCGCGCCTGCCTTGGGCAAAACGGGAAGCGGCCCCAGAAGGATGGAAAGGAACAAAATGCCAAAAGTAAAAGTGACCCAAGAAATTGCCGGCGAAAGAAAGAAAGTCTTTCACGCCGTGAAAGAATACCTAGAGGGCCGCGATACCCTGAAAAAGCTCGGCGCCACCATAAACTGGGATGAAAAATCCTGCACGGGTGAGATCGAGGCCGGAAACTTTTCGGGATCCGTGAATGTGGCGGAAGGCGCCGGCAAAGCCATGGTGGAGATCTTGATTGATCTCCCGCTCTTGCTCACTCCCTTTAAAGGAAAAGTGGAAGAAGAGCTAAAGAAACACCTTAGCCGCGTGACGGTATAAAAAAAAGCCCCGGCACGTGCGAGAAGCGCGGCCGAGGCTGTTTAGATCTAACAGTGATCTAGCTTAATTGATCTGCACTTCTTTGAGGTGCAGTTGGTCCATCGCATTGAGTTCGAGGCCTTTCACGGCGGGAGAAACCAATACGTTCAGGGAGTCGATGAAGAGCGGGATGATCACGGCATCTTTTTCCGTCAAGATCTTCTGCGCGTCCCGATAGAGCGCGATCCGCTTGGCGGGCTTGGATTCCGAAGCCGCTTGTTCAATCAGGGCGTCGTAGTCCTTGCTCACCCACTGCGTGTGGTTGTTGCCACTATAGGATGTGAAGAGGTTGAGGAAGTTGTCGGGATCCGGATAATCCGCGCCCCAGCCCAAGCGGAACATTGCGGGCACGTCCGATTTCAGGCGCTGCAGGTAGACCTTCCAGTCTTCATTCTGCGCACGCAGGTCCACTCCGAGATTGGTTTTCCACATCGCCTGCAGGCGCTCGGCGATGAGTTTGTTGTCGTCGCGGGTGTCGAACATAAAGGTGACTTTAGGAAAACCTTTGCCTTCGGGATAACCGGCCGCAGCTAGCAGGGCGCGCGCTTTTTTCAGGTCAAACTTCAAGCCCACTTCCGGCTCATAACCCGGCATGCCTTTGGGCACCCAGCTGGTGGTGGGGATCTGGCCGCCTTTGAGGAGCTGCACGATCTGGGCTCTGTCCACGGCATGGGCAAACGCCTGGCGCACGCGCACGTCGTTAAAAGGAGCTTTGTTTACGTTGAAGCCGTAGTAGTAGCCACGCAGGAAGGGAGCATTGCGGTAGGCAGGGCTTGTTTTGAGGCGATCGATCTCAATCGAGGGGAGGCGCGCCACATACTGGAGGGTGCCGCTCTCGAACATATTGATCGCGGTGGTGTCTTCGTTGACGATATAGGCATTCACGCGTTCGAGCGTGGTCTTCTTGCCGTAGTATTTTGGATTCGCCGAGAGCACCACTTTCGAGTCATGTTTCCACTCGGTGAGCACGAAGGGCCCAATGCTGGCCATTTTTCCCGGATCGGTCCACTTATTGCCGTATTTCGCGATCAGGTCTTTGCGGATCGGATAGGTCACGGCGAAGGTGGGGATGGTGGGGAAGTAGGCCGCTTTTTTATTTAGAGTGACCACAAAGGTTTTGTCGTCTACTGCCTTGAAGCCCAGCTTGCTCGCGTCTTTGAGTTTGCCTTCGTTGTATTCCTTCGCGCCGATGACATCGAAGAGGAAGTAGGCATACTCCGAGGCGGTGGCCGGATTGAGAAGGCGCTCCCAGGAATCCCAGAATTGCTGGGCCGTGAGAGGAGTGCCGTCGCTCCAGACCACTCCGCTGCGGAGCTTGTAGGTGTAGGTCTTACCGTCTTTGGAAACTTTCCATTCGGAGGCGAGAGCCGGTACCGGCTGCAGTTTTTTGTCGTAAGCCGCGAGGCCTTCCATCAGGTTCTGGAGCAAGGTGATCGACACATTGTCGGTGGCTAGCGTCCAGTCGAGGGTGGGTGGTTCGGAGTGAATCCGCATATTGAACTCTTGTTTGGCGGCGAAGGCCGGCAACGACAAGAGGAGTAGAGCGAGGAATCGTAGTTTCATGGGCATCTCCCTTAGAGG
>JAKFYM010000233.1 GCA_021730855.1 Bdellovibrionales bacterium | reverse complement strand
ACATGCCCGAGCGCCAGGCTCTGAGCATGCCAGGTGAGCATGAATCTGCTTGGTTGGTGTACCGCGGCGGGGTTTCTCATGGTTGTTCGCGCCTGCCGCTCGGGCATGTGTGGGAGATGCGCCACCTCTTCCCCGTGGAAAATGAAGACATGATCAAGATCCCAATGTTCGGCAGTTTGGCGCGCGACTTCGATATGTACGATATCGATGGCAACGGCCAACCCGAAATCATGGGCGTGGAATACATGATCAGCTACGGCTTGAAGGGCGCGAGCGGGCTGAACAGCCGCGACGGAGTGGGCCTCGAGATCGATACGAGCGACAAGCTGGGCTATTACAATACCCTCTATGGAGCGAAAAATGTTTTCCGCGTAGATAGCGAAGGGAAGTTCTTTTTCCTCAATCCTTCGATTTCCTTGCCTTCCTATCTCGATTTCCAAAAGAAAAAGGTGAGCGCGCGCCTGGAAGTGAATGGCGAAGTTCCGCTTTTCGAGGCGGCCTACGAACGCGAAAAGGTGCAGCTCTATGTGCCCTTCACCACCGACGGCCTCACCACTCCGGGAGCTCGTCCGCTTAGCAAACGTGTGGTGCGCCTGATGGGCCGGGTGCGCGGGTGCGCGCCCTCCACGGATAAAGAATTGTGCGGGGAAGCTGCTTTTGACCGCGAAGCCGCCGAAATCGTAAACGCTGTGAACTAAGAGGGGAACATGAAAAAACTATTCAGTGTCTTTGGATTTCTTCTTTCAATGAGCGCCTCCGCGGCCAGCCTTCAGGATGGTTTTGCGCGGATGACTAAGGAAAGCAAGGGGCCCTTTGGGCTGAATATGCTGCAAGGCACACATTCGAGGAAGCCGGTGAATTCCGGCTCTCCCTCGAATGTGTTGTTCCAGGCGGCCTACCGCAATGAAATTGGCCGCGAGCTTGCGGAACAATATGGTTTTTATTTGGGCAATCTTTTCACCACCAACTACTACGAGCTGATGGGCGAGTATGTGTTTGGCAATGCCCATAGCGATCATCCCTTAGACCATGCGGGCCTGTTGGCCAAGGGCGCAGCGGCCATGCCGAAAGCAAATTTGATGGTGCAGAACTGGGTGCTGGAGAAGCATTATGTGGAGCATTTTCCCAGCTCGAAGCTGGCCAAGAGTTTCCAATTGCGGGGAAT
Organism: Bdellovibrionales bacterium; assembly: GCA_021730855.1. GTDB lineage: Bacteria > Bdellovibrionota > UBA1018 > CAIPTA01 > CAIPTA01 > JAKFYM01. The sequence goes on along the minus strand of JAKFYM010000233.1, from coordinate 13,820 downwards.
TGGCGGCTCCGAATTTGAGCTTCCCTTCGCCGTGCACTTTTTCAATTTCTACCTAAGCTCGATGAACGATGATTTTCAGTACCTTCCGGCTTTCCTTCTCATCAAGAATAGCCCGATCGTAGATTCTTCCTCGCTCAGCAAGGCGCGGGAGATGGTGGCTTCGGCCTATACGTATTTTCAGGGTCGTTTCGGCAGCGGCAACAATTTGGTGCTAGCGCTCTATCGCCTGCGCAATTCGATCCACAACCAGCTCTCTCCCGACGCGATCGACCAGATCGACGCCTTCGTGCGGGATTTTCCGCTCTACAAACAAGAGGGGCATACCTATCTATTCGAGGTGCGCCGGATTCTCGTAGAATACTACAACTTCAACGCTAGCAAGATTGCCGATCGCGCCCAGCGCCTGGGGGCCACGGATTTGCAAGCGGTGGCGAATCGCATTGAGGCCGAGGGCGTGAGTGAACAGAATCTGCTCCAGCTCTCGCGCACCGCCGCGGACTGGCGCACAAATATTGGGAGTTGGGCGAAAAAAGAGAAAAGGGCGGAAGCCTTGGCCCTGCTCTCGAATATCAGCCTGTTCTTGAATAAGGAACTGGGCGGTTTGGCTAACGTTCGGTCTCCTTTGGTGACCGAGGCCGTCATAAACGCGATCTATCTAGAGGGATTTCTGATCAAAGACAATTGGGACTACTTCCGCTCCGAGGCGGCCTCCGGGGCGAACGCTGCCACGCTTTTGGCGGACGTGATGGAGATTGCTTCGAGTGGCAAGGGCAGCACGCTTTATGAGGCTTTCTCTAGGGCCTACGACCAATGGATCTTGGTGGAGCCGGAGATGGAATATTTTATGGACAATACAATCAAATCCTCTGCTTTGGCCACGGGTGCGGCCATCGCTGAGAAATGGAATAGATAGGGGAACAAAATGAAAAATAGGTGGAAATCTCTCGCGCTGGCGAGTGCAGTCATGATTCTCAGCGCGGGCTATGCCAGCGCTGCGGCCAAGGTGATGAATCCCGGAGAAACCAAGGGGCAGCTCGTCTACCTTTCGGAAGAGGATGTGAAATCCGAGTCTGAGAAATTCAAGTCGCTCAATCCGCTCTCCATTCCCGTCTTCGCGGAGCTGCCGATGGACCTCTCGGTGGTGGCTGGCACCATCACCTTGAAGCCGCAGTACCTGCTTTCGCATGTGCAGATCAAAGCCCGCGCACGCCGCACCCCAAATCTGGATATATCCGGGCTCGAGGGCGGGCTGCAAAGCGATTTGATGCGTCCCTTTCCAGACGGTGCCTTTGTGCATCTGCTCTTGGGCAAGGATGGCTCCATCCTGCTCGAACCCTCCACGGAGGCCGAGGCCATAGCTTTTTACGAACAGAAGCGCACTGAGGTGGTGGAGCTTCATGCTGATCTCAGCGTGAGCACCTTTTTCCGCACCGAAGATCTCAGCTGGCAGGATTTTAACAAGGTGGGCTCCAAGGCCGCAAACTACGGTGAACTTGCCCGCCTACTCAACAGCCGCGAGCGCACGGTGGTGCGCCCTGGTTTTGCGCTACCTTTTTATTACTACCAACAGTTTCTCGACGCGAACCCTGCAATCCAGGCAGCGATCGATCGCGTCCTACGCGATCCGTTGATGAACAAGGTGGCGCGCACTTCGTATCGCGAGAAAAAGCTCACCGAGATTCGTGACATGATCGAAGACAGCAAGAATGTGATCGACCAAGCCTTGGTAGACCAAATGATCGAAGCTTTTGACGGTGTGCTTGCGGATGGGCACAAACGAAAAATGAAGCTCCGTAGCTCCACGAATGCGGAAGACCTACCCAATTTCAATGGGGCCGGCCTCTATACTTCCGAGGCCTATAAGCCAGAGAAAGATGGAGAAGAGAAGAAGCGCTCGAAAAAAGCAGACAGCCTACGTGAGGCTTTGCGCACGGTTTGGGCTTCGGTCTGGAACTTGCGTGCCTTTGAAGAGCGGGCCTATTTCGGAATTCCTCATGCCGACGTGAAGATGGGCATGCAGATCAATCCTTCTTTTTCCGACGAAGGCGTGGATGGAGTGGTGGTCACTAAGAACGTGGCTGAACGTCCGGAGCTGCAGGGGAAAGCGGTGTATATCGAAGCCCAGCGCGGGGATGACTATAGCGTGGCCAATCCCACCACCGGAGTGAAGCCGGAGCAGATTTTGGTGTTGATCGACGAGAGCGCCCCGCTTGCGCAGGAGTCGTACCGGATTCATATTCTGCAGAAATCGAATATCGCCGACGACAAGAAGACGATCCTTCCTCACGACAATCCGAATGCAATCATGTCGGACGAAGAAATCAAGGATCTCGCCTACCAAAGCTTGCGAGCGGAGGCACATTTCAAGACTCTGTTTGGCGCGAATAATCCCGACTTTGCGCTGGATCTGGAGTTCAAGGTGGACAGCGAAGACACGGACGTGCGCCAGGTGTACCTGAAACAAGCCCGTCCCTTTATCGACTAGAGGCGAGCTCGCGGTATAAACCACCAGCCAGGGCAGCGGCGGATTCGTCGCTGCCCGTATTGGCTAAGATGGCTAGGCCATATTCGTGTCCCTCAAGGTGGAAGACGATCACCTGGTGACGTACTTGCACGGTATAGGGCTTGCCATCCGGGTCTGTGGATTTTCCTGTCTCGGGATCCACCGTGGCGCCGTCATAGGTGCCGGTTTTTCCGCCCACGTACTGAGTGGCGGGTAGGTATTTTTTTGCCCGCATTTCTCCGGTGCGCGAGGTGTGCAGAATTTTCCACACGGTTTCGGCGCCAAAATAATGATTTTGATAAGTGTCATAGAGGAATTCCGCCAATTCCTTCGGGGTAAGCTCATTGCCATGCATCTCACCCCAATAGCCTTGGAAGCCCCGCGTGCGCTCATAACCCATGCGCTGGGTGAAGTAGTGGATGCGCTCACGTCCACGATCGGAATCACCTTCGCCGATCTGGTTCTGCAGTTCGGTCCAGGCGGTGTTGGAGGAAACTACCAGCATATCCGCCATGAGCTGCAGCTGGCTCGCACTTAGGGTGCCTTCCTGCTTGTCCATCAGCGTAGCGGCCACAAAGATCTTGGACACCGAGGCCCCGAACTGCTTGAGGTTGGTGCCGGCGCTTTGGTCGACGATAGAATGTGCATCCAAATCCATCAGCACCCACTGCACGGGGTGCAAAGCGTCTGCCTTGGACTCCGAGCGGATCTGTTCGAATTCGGCTTGTTGGGCGATGGTCCAGCTATGCCCTTCGCCACGAGCCAGGCCGAGAGCAGTTCCGGAGACCTGAAAGGAACTGAGATTGCGACCATCAGGTAGGTCGAGAAAATCTGGATCTGTTTCGGGTTGAGAGGGCATGCCGGCTAAGCTTAGCTGTGGAAAAATGCCGAAGGTGAAAAAGGAAAAAAATACCAGGCGCTTCGCATCCATGCGAACTCCTCCCTGAGTGTGCGTCAATTCCGTCCTTGGAATTGCCTTCTTCTTTTAGGGTAACAATGACTCCATGTTCCGGCAACCAAAGGCAGCACGAGCGCTCTGGCAAATTCGCTTTACATCACAGGGGAAGATGCATACAAAGCAGTTCAATCAACTCTGGGAGGGGCAATGATTGATTTTTCTACTTTATCTTCGACGGTAACGAATCCAACTCTTTTTTCTGTCTTCTACGCGTTCCTGCTGTCATTCGTACTCGGTAGCGCACTCGCGGTGCTTTATATCAAGACCTTTCGCGGTCTTTCCTATTCACGAAATTTCTTACACTGTTTAGTCCTCTGTCCGATTCTCATTGCGATTGCGATGCACGCAATTGGCGATAATATTGCTCGCGGGATCGGCATGGTGGGCACAATTTCCCTTCTTCGTTTCCGCACCGACATCAAAGATCCGCGTGATATGTTGTTTATTTTTGCGGCTCTGGCCATTGGCTTGGCGAGTGGAGTGCATGCGTATTCGATCGCGGTGGTGGGAGCGCTTTGTTTCACCATGGCGGTGCTGGTGCTCGCGCGCACGCCTTTCGCGCATGGGCCGCAGTACGATGCGCTTCTGCGCTTGAACTTAGTCGCGAGCGATACGCAGCAGCGGGAGCTGGAGCAAGTACTGAGCAGCCACTGCCGCAACTACAACCTGGTTTCCCTGCGGGAGATGGGCCAGGGAGACGTGCTGGATTTTGCGTACCACGTGAAATTCAGGCAAGGAAAAGAGAAGGAAGCCATGGTGCGCGAGGTGAAGGGAATTCGCGGTGCGAAGGCCGTGAACCTGATGATGCAAGAAGCGATAGTGGAGATTTGAGATGAAAACTTGGGGCGTAGTAAAATTTATTAAAGAAGAAGTGATCGGGTCGGAGAACACTTTCTTGGCCTGGGCAGTGCTTGGAGCCATGGGAATTATTCTTTCCATTGGATTCTATCTCAATTCTCCCAACGTGAGTTTTCATGGCATCGCGGGCTCACGCGAGTCGAACGTGAATTTTGAGTACGCCGTGGAAATCAAACGTGTGCATGTGATTTCCGGACAGCGCGTGAAGCGCGGGGATCTTTTGGTGGAGCTCGACCAAATGGACCTGAACACCCAAATCCGCACGATGGCCGCGCAGATTGGGAAACTAAAGGCGGAAAAATCCATTCGCGACCAGATGAACTGGACGGTAGGGAACTCCGGCCAAGGCCTGGCGGAGGATCCGCTCTTGATGGACATTCGGCAACTCGAAGAAGAACGTAGTTTTCTCGAGAGACGCCGGAACAATCTTTACGTCTTTGCAGAGATCGACGGCATCGTGGGCAGCGTGAATTTTAAACGGGGCGAGCGAGCGCCGGCCTTTTCCTCGCTTGTCACTATTTCTCCAGATAGCCCCACTTTTGTGCAGGGTTTTGTTTATGAACAGCTGCGTTCGAATGTGAAGCCCGGCAGCCGTGTGGAAATTAATTCGGCCACGAACCCAGGCACTATTGTGCGTGGGCGGGTGGTGAGCGTGGGTTCGCGTTTTGTGGAGATTCCTGTGCGCCTGGCTCCGGCCTCGGGTAGTTCACAAAATAGTGGCAGCTGGGGCAGGGAAGTGATGGTGGAAATCCCCGCCGACAGCGCCCTGCTCTTGGGCGAAAAAGTGCAGATTAGTCCTTACAGTTCTTTCCTGCCCAGTTTTGTGGCGAATGCCGATGATGTGGCGGAGCAGACGTTTGTGGAGATGGCTCCCCCTCATCCCATTCACATGCCCTTTGATTTGGCCAGCAAGATGATACTCGAGGCCTCCGGAGCCACTTACCTACCTGATCTACACAAATACCTAGTGGTTTCCGACGACACAGACAAAGCCAACACTCCCTATCTTCTGCTTGTTTCGGAAGATGGAGAGGTGGAAGAGCGTCCCTGGCAGATACCAGACTTGGCCCAAGCCAACGACATGGAATCGATCAGTCAGGACCAAAATTATATCTATGTGATGACTTCCTTGGGATCGGAGCAGGGGGGAGTGCTGGAGCCCGCAAAAAATATTTTTGTGCGCACTCGGCGCTCGAGCTTGGACCTCTCTGGTAGCGAGACCATCCCTTTCGGTTCTATTTTGCGGCGGCTGATCAAGGCTGTGCCCTCTTTGCAAGCGGGAATTTCGGAGCTAGAGGTGCAGGCGCATACGATACGGGATGGTGCTTTGTACCTTGGTCTAAAAAATCCGTTGGCGAACGGAAATTTTGCTGTCTTGCGCATCGCTAGTGTGGAGCATCTATTTGCCAATCGGCCCACGCCCGTTGAGCTGTGGAAGGAGTTTCCCCTGGAAGTGGGAGATAATTCTGAACATCGCCTTAGCGACATGACCTTCGTGGGAGAAACTCTATATTTCACCTCGTCCTGCCGAGGCGCTCCTTGCGGGGCCCTCTGGAGTTTGGGCGAGAAAGAGCCAAAAGTTTCCTTGCTACAAAAGTTCAAGAGTGATGCTCCTGAAGGCTTGGCTTACAATGCGCAAAAAAACATATTTTTTGTGACCTTTGATGTGGGCAAGCTCGGTTCGAAATTCACTACCCTGCTTGGTCCTCGGGCTCGGGCGGAATAGGAGGTTGTGGTGAGCCTCCTACTTTTCTTTTTTGTAACCTGCAATAGCGCGCTCGCCTATCCTCCGGAATTGCTCCTCGAGCGGGCCAAGCCACCCATCAGCAATGTGGATGCGCCGGGTGGCCGGCAGTACCTCAATCCCTTTTCGCAAGTGGGCATGGGCTACACCCGCCTAGACCTCGAAGAAGATGAGCATGAGTTTAGTCTACAACTGCGGCCCAAGAGCCTGGGAGAGGCCAGGGCCTATAAAAAACTCTCCCGTTCGCTGGAGACGGAGTCGGAGCTCTCGCGAAAAATCCTGCGCTCGAAAAGCTTGCAGGCTGCGTATACCGTGCTGATCCATGCCGCCCTGGCGAAGGAGCAAAATGCCTTCACGCAGGAATGGAAAAAAATCATGGAGCGAAACCAAAAGCTGAGCTCGCTCGAGGCCCGCCGCTCGCAGCTGGACGTGAAAAATGTGCTGAAGGCCAATGCCGACTGGCAAAAGTCCATGAACGAGATGATTGTGACTGAATCGCAGGTGCTAGGGGTGAGTAGTTTTTTGCTGGCTAGGGGTTTACGGTTGGAAGAGCTGGAAACAGAGGACTTACTCCATCCCGAAGAGATTCTCGCCCGTCTCGAGAAAGTGCCCACCGCCAGCGCTGGCCTCTCGGCCCAAAAAATCACTTCCGAACTAGAAGTGGAGCGCGCGAGCCTGCGCCATGCCATCGCCCAACGGAGCCATCTCCTAGACGACATCAAAGTGGCGATGCGGCAAGAGAAGAAAGACACCAGCTATCGAGTGGAGCTTTCCTTCAATCTTCCTTTCTTGGCGGCCCAGGACCTAGACGAAATCCGCGACAAGATGAAGTTGGCCGAATCCGAGGTGGAGACCTACCAAGCGCTGGTGGACGAGAACCAGCGTGCCGCCGGGATCGCCGAAATCCTCAGGCGCAAGATTTCGCTTTTTCGTACCGTGGGGGCCGACCCTAAGTGGGAAAAATCCGCCACGGCGGTGCTACGCCAAGATCCGGCCCTTGCGCTTGAGCTCCAGCGCACGAGTGTGGGCCGTAAGCTCACAAGGGCATCGCTCCTGGCAGAGATTCGCCAATTGTACGTGGATCTTTTGCATGAGTCTGGCCTGCTAGCACAGGAAGACAGCGTGAACCAATTGTCGAAATCCGGGAGAAAGCTCTAGCATGGCGATCCAGGCAATCTCTCCTCTGAACCTAGATCGCTACGAGCTGAAGTACGTCATTCCTTTTTCGATGGTGGAGCCGATCTCGCGCTATGTGGAGCAGTATTGCGAGTTGGATTATTACTCCCAGATCTCTCCTGATAAGTTTTATGTGATCAATAGTCTTTATTTGGACACGCCCAGTCTGCTAATGGGGCGCCGGCAGCAGGACGCAGAAAATGACTACTCTTCCTTTCGGATCCGTTCCTATGGCGTGAATCCCAAGCCGCCCTATTATGTGGAGAGCAAACAGAAGATCCGCGATTTTTGCAAAAAACGAAGGGGGAAAATTCCTTTAGAAAATGTGGAAGATCTTTTCCTGCGGCCGCGTGAGCTGGGGGATTTCGACCCCTATGCCGACAGAAATGTGGCCAGCTTCCTCGAGAAGGTAGATACCTTTGGTTTAGAGCCAAAGATTCTTACCCAATACCGCCGCAAGGCCTACCTCTCCATTCACGACGATTACGCTCGCGTGACCTTTGATCGCGATCTGCGCTATATGGAGGAAACTCGGTATAACGTGCATCCCGACGAATCACGCATGAGCCACTATGACCAACCTGAGTACTTTGACTGGGCTAATTCCGGGCGGAACGTGATCCTAGAGCTAAAGAGCGAGCGTAAGATCCCGCTCTGGATGATCCAAATCGTGCGCACTTTTGAGCTCACCATGCATTCTTTTTCTAAGTATCGTTCCTCCACTCGAGAACTGATTGGTGCCGAGCTGCCTTTTCTGGCCTTTGATCGGGCGGGAGTGGGGAGTGGGTTGTGGTAACCAGAGGCCCTCTTCTTTAACGCGATGCGGATATCGAAGCGATTTTCTAGAAACCGCCGCGTGACTATCCGCATTTTTTGATTGAGCCGGCCTCAGTTCCCAACAACAATAGAGGCATGCACTACCCACGACAGCAGTGGCGCTTCCACGTCCTCTTGGTCGTTGCCCTCGGCTTTCTGCTCCTGCCCTTTTTGTCCTTTCTCGCCGATGCGGACTATGTGCTGGTTTTTCGCGATCTGCTCACGGGTTTCCTGCCCTCGAAAACCCTCTGGCTCAAAACCCTCCTCCACGAGGGCCACCTACCGCAGTGGAATCCCTATATCTTTGCCGGCACCCCTTATTGGGCCGATTTGAAAAGCGGCATCCTCAATCCGATGAACGTGATTTTTCTTTTTTTTGGCGAAGGGAATATCCCCCAAGCTTTGGGGTGGTTCATTTTTGCGCACTTTCCGCTCATGACGTGGGGAATGTTTCGCCTGCTGCGCAGGCTCGGCCTGGAACAGGAGCCAAGCCTGCTTTTTGCGGTGGTGTATGCGCTTTCGGGCGTGAATGTTTCCACCACAAATATGCTCAATCTGCTGGGCGCCATCACCATTCTGCCCTTTTTTCTCAGCCTTGTTCTCGAGGCGGAAAAGCAGCCGGCTCGCCTCGTGAGCGGGACCAACCTCGCCCTCATGCTGTGCTTGGCCTTGCCCATCTATGTGGGCTCTCCCGAATTTTCTTATTTCTTTGGTCTCTACCTGCTCCTGCGCTTTGTGTGGCGGCCCTCGCTGCCCAGAGCGCTTTCGCTGGCCGTGGTGGGTGGGGGAGCCATCCTGCTCGCGGCCGCGCAGCTTCTTCCGGGCTGGGATAATTTGCTGGAAACCAATCGCGAGCTGAGCCGTGCCTCGGCGGTCTCAGCCACAGCGTATTCTTTCCATCCAGTGCGCCTGGCGGAGTTTTTTTTCCAGCTGCCTTTTGGCAACTATGTGCCCGTCTCCGACTATTGGGGCACGCATTTTCAATCGAGTTGGACGGGGTATCCGCTTTTTTTCTCGGTCTACTTAGGCGTGAGCCTAAGCCTCGGGCTCACCGCCTTTTTTGCGCACTACCGGAAACAGTATATCTTTCCCACCCTGCTCGCTCTCCTCTGCCTATTCCTGGCCTTTGGCGATCACCTACGCTGGGGGCTCTTTGGTTTTTTCTTCGAGTATTTCCCGCTCTGGAAGGTGTTTCGCTCGCCGGAAAAACTGCTGGTTCCACTCTCTCTCCTCCTGGTGCTGGCGCAGGCCATCGGCTGGCAGCAGCTCCTCGCGCGCGAGAAAACTTTTCGCGCGAAACTTTTTCTTCTGCTCGGGGCTTTGTTTCTAGCTTTGCTAGTTTTTCTGGTGCTCGGAAAAATCACGGCCACGCCTCAAGATCAATTCGCGCCCAGCCTTTTTCTGTATTTCTTGGCGATTTTTTTCGTGCAGGCACTCGTGCTCTTCCTCCTGCATAAGCGCGCCCAGCTGTGGCCCTATCGCTGGTGGCTTTTGCTGCTCGTTTTTGGCACCGATCTCAGCCTTCATGCGCGCGCGATCACCTGGGAAGTGCCCCTGGCGCTCCTGCAGTCTCCGGTGGCGGTGAAAATCCAAAAAAATTTGGCGGAACGGCAGGCAGAGCTGGAGAATGGCGCTTCCTTTCGCTACACCTCCCTGCTTCTCCATCCCGCAACCACCATCGCCAACCAACCTGCAGACATTCCGATCAATGCCGTGGGCCAGAGCGCTTATTCCAGCCTCTACCGCCTGCTCCCGAGCACGGGAATTTTATTTGGGGTGAGCGATATCTACGGCATGGGAGCTTTGCAGAATGCTCGCAAGATGCAGTTCTGGCGTGAGCTCTCGGAAACGCAGCCACGGCGCACGCTCAATCTGCTCGGTGCCTACTACTTGGGGCAGTTCACCGACAGTTCCAGATTGTCGGTGAAGGTGGGCCTCAATAAAGACGCCCTTCCTTATCTCTTCACTCCCGCGGAAATTGAGGAAGTGGCTGAGGTAGCGCAGGTGAAAGAGCGGTTGCTCGAAGAGAATTTTCAGGAAGCGCGGCAAGCGCTGTTAGAAACGGGAGCGAATCGGAAGGGTTTAAAAAATCGGCAGGCCGTGGAGCTGCGTATTCTAGAAAAGGGAACAGACTCTCTGCTTGCGAAAGTCCAATATGGAAATACTCTTGGGCAAACAAGTTTTTTTCTCTGGAACGAGAGCTTTAACAAACACTGGAAAGCCTACGTGAATGGCCAATCCGCGCGGGTGATTCGCGCCAATGGTTGGAGCATAGCCGTGGACGTAGGGGAAGCGCGCGAGGCTGAGGTTTTGTTCCGCTATGAAAACCCCTGGATCGCTTTCGGCACCCTGACCACGCTGCTCTTTTTTCTTCTCTATGCCGCGGCTTGCATTTGGCGAGGGCGGGCGTAGTGGAATTGTTGATGGGCCTGAGAGCCCAAGTCCAGAAAGACGATCATCCCTATAAGAAGGAAATCTTTGCGGCCTTGCTGCACGCTTCGCCCTGGAAAAAATATATCTACCAGATCTGTGCTTCCTCGCCCTGGCTCAGCCTTTGGTGCTGCCAAATTTTTTACTATCGAAAATTTGCTTTCCTGCGAGTGCCTCGGCAGTCCACGTTTCTGGCGATGCCGGGCTTTCGCAACGAAAGGAAGGCGTTGGATTTCATCGCGGCCCCGGATCTGCCCCTGCAGCTTGTGACCAAGGCCTGGGCCGGCCCTTTTCCTTTTGCGAAATTCTGGCGCCGGCATCAGCAAAGGGGACGGATTTTTGCGCGTCTCTTGCGCAAGCAGGAGCTCTTTCTCGTGCTGCGAGTGGCGCAATTCTGCGCCTACCTGCAGAAACTACAGGTGGCGGCGCCCGAAGCCAAAGGCATCCTGCTCACCACCGACAGCAATCCCAATGGCCTGGCGCTGCTCTTGTACGCAAAAAAGCGGGCCTGGAAAGTGGCCTTTCTCTCCCATGGCCAGCCCAATCCGCCCTATTTCCCCCTGCAGTGCGATCTTGCCCTGCTTCTGGGCGAGGCTTCTGAGAAAAAATACCTCGCCGTCGGCGGAAAGATCGGGAAAACCATTTTCTACGGGCAGAAAGAAAAATGGCGTCCGGTGCGGGTGCCTGCGGAAATCCGGCAGCTGGGGATTTTTCTCGGGAAGGTGCATGAGGATGCATTCCTGTCAAAATTAGTGCTCTGGATCCAGGGCCATGGGGCTAAGGCTTTGGTGCGACCCCATCCCACCTTTCCTCTGCGTGGGGGACTGGCCAAAAAACTCCGGAGCCTTGGCGCAAGGGTGAGCGACCAGCAGGATCTAGCGGCTGACCTTGCCGCCTGTGACTTTGTCCTGGCCGGCAATACCACCTCCCATTTGGATATCCTGCTGGGGGGCAAGGCCAGTTTGTATTTTGCGGAGAGCCGGGATTTTGACCGCTACGGTTACCTAAGCTCGGGCCTCGTGCTGGCCTGGAAGCCAGGCATCACTATTGAGGAGATTGCGGCCTTTTACAAAAATTCCGAGGAGCGTTTACGCTTCCACCTTTGTCTCGACAAAAACGCCGAAGAAAGCCGGGCCGAGTTTCGCGCTGCCCTACATTGCCTTACAAAGGACCTTTCGACGGGTGGATAAATCCGGGCACCTTGGTATAGTGACGGGAAGGGGAAAATCAAACAATATGGGGATGCGCGTAAAAATACTGGGTGCGGGTTCAGCCGGCACCCACTTGACCTATGCCTGCCGCCAGCAAGGCTGGGATGTTTGTTTGCAGGACGCCAAGCCCGAGGCCCTGGAGCGCGTGCGCGCCGAGCTCTATCCAAGACGATATGGATTTTGGGACGAAAAAATTGCGCTGGGAAATCCTTCCGGAAATTTTGATGCTGTCTTCATCGCCACCCCGCCGGAATCGCACCTAGCGCTGGCGTTAGCCGAGCTGGCCAAGGAGCCCAAGGTGCTCCTCCTGGAAAAGCCTTTTTGTTTGCCCAACGATCCTTTACGCGCCGATTTCCTGGCGGCCGTGCGCCAGAGCAAAACAAAAGTTCTCGTGGGCTACAACCTCAACTTTACGCCCAATACTAAAAAGGTGGAGGCGCTTCTAAAAGAGGGGTGCATTGGTAAGGTGCGCCGCTTGGATGTGGAGATCCGAGAAAATATCGATTATTTACTCCAGGCCCATTGGTGGATCCCGAACCTAAGCCAGACTTACCTTGGTTTTAGCCAGAGGGGTGGAGGCTCTTGTTTGGAACATTCGCATGCGGCCGGTCTTTGGCTGCACTTTGCGCGCGTGCTCGGGCAGGGGAGGGTCACTTCCGTGGTCGCCGATATGGTCATGGAAGACAAACACGATGCAATGGCCAGCCTTCTAGTGCGCACTGAGGGCGGGCTCTGCGGGCAGATCTACACAGATTTTGTGGCACGACCTCCTTTAAAGCGCGCCACGTTTACCGGAGAAAAGGGGCGGATCACCTGGCATTGCCGCTCGAATCAAGATTGCGTGGAAGTGGAGCAGGGGGAGACACGCCAGTTCTTCGACTTTCCCAAGAAGCGCTCCGACGATTTTCTGCCGCAAGTCCAATATGTGGAAGCCATCGTGAAAGGCCAAGCCACGGGAGCAGAGAATTCTTTTTTGCTAGGCCTCGAGGTGATGGACGTGATCGATGCGGCCTACCGAGCCCAGGCCACCGGCCAAACACAGGCGCTCGAGGCCCAAGATGGCTAGTCTCTTTGCCGACCTTTTCATCTTTGAAATGGCCAACAACCACCAGAAAGACGTAGAGCACGGCAAGCGGATCATCGCGGCGATGGGCGAGCTGGCACAGCGCCACCGCTTGAATGCCGCGATCAAATTCCAGCTGCGCCATATTCCTACCTTCGTGCATCCCAGCCAGCGCCAGAATCGCGAAAACAAACACATCAAACGTTTTTTAGAGACGGAGCTAAGCCCCGCGGAATTTGCCGTACTGGCGCAGGCCGCACGCGACTCTGGCCTGCGGCCGATGGCCACCGTTTTCGACGAAGCCTCGATTGCCACCTTCGAGCAGCTCGGGATGGAGATCCTCAAAATTGGCAGCTGTTCGGCGGCCGACTATCCTTTGCTTGCGGCCTTAAGCAAAATCAAGAAACCGGTGATTTTGTCGACGGCGGGCCTGGATTTTCCGCAGATCGAGCGCGCCCTCTGGCTGCTCGACCGCAGTCCTGAAGATTTGGCCATCCTTCACTGCGTGGGCCTCTATCCCAGCAAGAATTCCGATCTCCTGCTCGGGCGCATCGCCGCCCTCCGCGCGCATTTTCCCCGGCATGTGATCGGCTTTTCCACCCACGAAAGCCCCGAGTCCACGCTTCCGATCCAGCTGGCCTATGCCCAGGGCGCCCGGATTTTTGAAAAGCATGTGGGCATTGCCACTGATCTCTATCCGATGAACGCCTATTCCGCCGCGCCGGCGCAGGTGGAAAAATGGATCCTGGCCCATAAAGAGGCCGCAGCGATCTGTGATTTTTCGCCCGGGCATGCCAAGGACGTGCAGGCGCGCGAGCGAGTGGACCTCGAGGCGCTCACGCGTGCGGCTTTTGTGGCGAAGGTCTTGCCCGCGGGAGCGGCTCTCTCTCTCGCTGACGTAAATTTCGCCCTGCCCGGCCAGCCGGGCCAGGCGCGGGCGGCCGATTTCTGGGAAGTGAGTCTCGTGACCGACAAGAGTTACCAGGCCCAAGAGCCCTTGGCCAAACGCGCCCTGCGCGCCAAGCCCTCGACCGAAGATCTTTTGCGCACCTATAGCAGCC
>JAKFYM010000387.1 GCA_021730855.1 Bdellovibrionales bacterium | reverse complement strand
TACCAAAGCGGCAAAAACGCCGATGGAGCTTCTTATCTGATGCGTTTTGATGCCACGACTTGTGGAGAAAATGCGGCAGCGTCGATGGCGGTAGTGAAGTTCATCAATTACTACAATTTTTCGACGACTCTTTGTATTTATCCCAAACTCTAGAAAGCCTATTTTTGAGACCGCTTCTAGATCTCTACCGCTTTGCGTTCGCGCTCTAATTTGCTCAGAACCAAATAGAGCGCGGGCACCACAAAGAGGGTGAGGATGGTGGAGACAATTGTTCCGCCCACAATGGCCAAGCCCATCGGGCTGCGCGCTTCGTGGCCCATGCCGTGGCCGAACACCAAGGGAGTGGCGGCGGCCACCGTGGCCACCGAAGTCATCAAGACCGGGCGTAGGCGCACGGGGCAGGCTTCGATCAAAGCCTCACGTATCCCGATGCCCTGGCGGCGATCGCGGATTTGGTTGGTGAACTCCACGAGCAAGATCGAGTTTTTCTTCGCGATACCCATCAGCACGATCAGCCCGATAAAACTAAAAAGATTGAGCGAATTTCCGGTGGCCCAGAGGGCGATGATGGCCCCGGTGGCACTGAAGGGCAGGGCCATCAGCACCGAAATAGGGTGGATGAAGGAATTGAACTGCACGGCCAGGATGAGATAAGCCACGAGGATTCCGATAAGCAGGGCCGAGAATAGGCTGCCAAAGGCCTCTCCGAGGCCGGCCGCTGCGCCCTCGAAGCCATAGGCATAGCCACTGGGCAGGATCTCTTTGATGATCTGGGTGGTGCGGTCGAGCACGGCCGCTTGAGACGCGCCCGGAGCGAGGTTGCCAAAGACCACCACGGCTCGCTGTCGATTCACGCGGGTGATGGATTGCGAGGCCGATTGTTCTTTGATGTCCACGAGCTCGCGTAGGGGCACAAGGTTGCCCGCATTGTTGCGCACGTAGAGGCGGTTGATGTCGTCCCGAGAGCGCATTAGCTCCACGGGGAGCTTGAAACGAATGTCATAGCGGCGGCCATCGGCGGTATAGCGTCCCTCGCGCAAGCCTCCCACGGCAGCGGCCAGCACCTGCCCCACGGCATCCACGCTCACGCCCCGGGCGGCCATAGCGTTGCGTTTGGGCGAGACCACTAGTTCGGGTATTCCTGTGCGGTAGTCGGTGTCTAAGTCTACGGCTAGCTTTTCGGCCTCGAGCCGCTTCATCAGCTCTTGGGCTTTTTCGTTGAGGATGGCCAAGTCTGGGCCTCTAAGATTCACGGCCAGGGGATTTTGCCGGCCCGAGGCGAGGTTGCGGGTGGAGTTGTCGCGCATCGTGACCCGCACTCCCTTCACATCTTTAAATTTCTGCCGTAGCCGATCCATGATTTGGATATGGGTGAGCTCGCGGTCCTCGCGGGGGAGTAGGGCGAGCGGCATGAAAATGGAGTTCACTTGGCCCTGCGGCCCACCAGCGCCCACCGATACAAAAAAACTTTTCACATTTGGTTCCGTGCGTACCACGGCTTCCAGCTGTTGGGCGGCGAGGTCGGTGGATTCGAGGGAGGAGCCCGGAGGGGTTTGGGCTTGCACCACGATGATGTCTTGGTCTTGGGCCGGAACAAATTCTTGGCGCACTAGCCGCACTAGGAAGAGCGAGAGAGCAAAAAGGGCGAGGGAGCCGACCACGATGGTGCCCTTCCAGCGCAGGGTGAATTGCAGCCAGCCTTGGTAGCGATGAGCGATGCCGTCGAAAAGATGGTCGAGTTTTTCCTCAAAGCGGGAGGTTTTTTTCTCGCGCCCGAGAAGGGCGGCCGCGCGCATGGGCGTGATCGTGATCGCCTCGAGGAGCGAGAGCAGCACGGCGGCCGACATCGTGACCCCGAATTGAAAAAAGAATTTGCCGATCACGCCGCTCATGAAGATCACGGGGAGGAATACCGCTACCACCGCGAGGGTGGCCGCAATGGCCGCGGGCAATACCTCTTTAGAGCCATCGGAAGCGGCTTTGGTGGCGCTCTTCCCCATGCGTTTGTGGCGCACGATGTTTTCGAGCAGCATGATCGCATCGTCCACCACGATGGAGATCGCCAGCGTGAGCGCCAAGAGGGTGAAGAGGTTTAGGGTGAAGCCCGAGAAGTAGACGATGGTGAAGGTGCCCAAGATCGAGGTGGGAATCGAGAATAAAATGTTGATCGCCGCCGGGATGCTGCCGAGGAAAAGGAAACAAACTAGGATGGTGATCAGGGCGGCCACCCAGAGTTTTTCCACGGTGAGGTTCACGGTGGATTCGGTGGAGCGAGTGGCGTCCACGTTCACTTGGTAGTCATAACCAGGGGGAAAACGCTCGGCCAAGGCCTGCATGCGCTCGCGCACGGATTTGGCCACGTCCACCTCGTTGGTGCCTCTTTGTTTTTTGACCGAGATATTGATCGATTGTTTTCCGTCCACACGCGCCAAGCGCCGCACATCGGAGAGGCCATCCTCGACGGCGGCCACGTCCTTGATCCGGATCACGCGGTTGTGGATGACCTGCCCGCCCCGGCGCAGGATTTGGATATTGCCCACCTCACTCACATCCGAAGCCTCGCCCAGCCAGCGCACCCGCAGCTCGCGCTTGCCTTCGCTGAATTGGCCGGCCGCGCTTTCAATATGCTGGGTCCTCAGGGCTTCCACCACATCGCTGATCGTGAGGTAGTTGTCTTCCAATTTTTGCGGATCCAGCCACACACGTAAGTTTCGCTCGCTAAAGCCTTGGATGCTCACCTCGCCCACGCCGGGCAAGAAGCGCAGCTGGTCGAGCAGGAAGCTGTCTACCCAAATGATCATTTCCTTTAGGTCTTTGCCGCCGTAGACGGACATATAAAGGATGGGGTCTTCCTCGGGATTTTGTTTGCGGATCACCGGTGGATCCACGCCATCGGGGAGGCGCAGTTGGCTGAGATTGCTCTGCACTTCTTGGAGGGCCACGTCCACATTGCGTTTGATATCGAATTCCAGAGTCACCCGGCCTGAGCCCTGGCTGGCTGAAGAGCGCATCTCTTTGATGCCTTCAATGGCCAGAAGTTTGGCCTCGATCGGATCGAGCAAGTCGGCCTCCACCACTTCGGGGGCGGCTCCTTCATAGGCGACGGAAATGGAAAGAATGGGGAAGTCCACGTCAGGCATTTGGCTAATGCCCATTTTGTTTAGGGAGACAGCGCCGAAGACGATGAGCGCGAACATTAGGACCCAGGCGAAGACCGGACGACGGATCGATAAGTCGATAAGGTTCATGGGAACGAATCGTAGCAGTGGGGGTTGGGGGCTGTCGAGGAAAGCGGGCCGGGGGGCAAGAAAAACAGCGAATTTTGGCTATGGTGCGGCCAAAATTAAGGGGAGCGGACGTGGAGGCCTGCTGCCCTTTCTGCACAAAAGCCAGCCGTTTCGAGCTCCGGAGAGGGAGTCTTTCCTACAAGCTATCTATTGAGAATTGCACATAAATAATCAATTAGCTAATTTTTCTTAACAAAATGGAAAAAGGCGTCTATAGTTGATAAATATGATCAACAATAAGCACTACCCATCATACGGCCTTCTTTTCCTTCTCACGCTCCTTCCGGCCCAGGCCCTGGCGTTTGCTTCCAAGCCAGTCCCTCCGCCTTCGGTGCCCACGCCGGCCCCCCCCACGCCCACCCCGACACCTACGCCGGTGCCTACTCCAACGCCTGTGCCCACACCCACTCCAACACCTACTCCAAATATTCCTGCGCCCACGCCCGGTAGTGATTTCACTTCTTGCAACAGTCGCCTCGGCAGCGGCTCTTGGAATTTTGGTGCGGCGCCAGCGGCTTGTAGCGTGAGTCCGGCGCAATCTAGCTCCTATGCTTCTGCGCAATATAAGCCCGTGATTTTCGAAGATGCCGATAGCAGCTTGCGCCGGCAGTACATGAGCGAGCTCTATCCCGTGGCGCGTGAACTTGGCGCCTACTACCTTAAACGTCGGAACGCGAACGTGAGCCCGGCGGAGATCGAGGGTTTTCTAGCTGGTTTCTATGCCTTGCTCCACCAAGAAACGTTCTGGACGCACTATCGTCGCGGCACAGATTCCTTGGTGCGCTATATGCGCGGGGACTCGCTGCATGGCTACGGAATCATGCAGGTGGACGATCGCTCCCATGCCGTGGCCATAAACAAAGGCAAGGGCGTGGACCTGATTGAGAATATGGTCTACGGACTAGATGTCTACTATGCAGCCTGGACGCGCTCGGCTTCGGCTTCCTGCGTGGCCTCCACTACGAACTACGTGCAGCGCGCACGAGCCGCTTGGTCTGCTTATAATGGTGGGTCGGGATCTATTTGTCGCTGGACGAATCCCAATTCCGCGCATGCTTCAAAAGACAAAGGCTACTACGAAAAATTCACAGGACGCACCTGGCTCTCGTACGTGAGCAATACCGATAAGGCCGCAAAGTTAGACGTGGTTTGCCTCGCGGAAGGCACTAGGCCCTGTGCTTTGCGCTAGTCGAGGAGAGCAGGCGCTATGAAGATCATCGGCCTTTTGCTGAGTGTGGGAGTGGGCGTTTTCTATTTCTTCTCGCGGAGCGAGCCCGAAATAGAGCGTGAGCCTGCGGCACTTCCGACAGAGGAGAGAGAGGCCCAAGCGCCTGCCGCGCCTACTCCAACCACGGTGCCTGTGCCTGCACCCGCAATGGAGGTGACCAGCAGAAAGACCTCTCCTCTTCTTCCGCTGGTGGCGCGCCTCGAAGAAACCCAAGCTTGTTATGAAGGCAATTGCGACTATCCGCGGACCGACGCCAGGAGCTATGAGTTTGCCGTAGGCCAAGCGCTGAAAACGCAGCTGCTCGAAATGGTGGCTACGGTGCAGTCGCAACGGATCGTGGACCCGCAAGTGGCGGAGCTCGCGCGCCTGCATTTGGACAATGAGGATGGACATGTGCAAGAGGCGGCGCTCGCGCTCTTGGCCACACAGCCCACGAGCGCGGAAAACCTGGAGCAAATTTTAAAGAAAGTGATTGAAGGCTATGATTCCGAGTTGATTGGCCAGGCGATGCGAGAACTGGAGCGCTACACGGAAGCGGAGGATCGATTTAAGATCGCCACGGCCTTGGGCGACGCGATGGCCACGGGCTCCCCCTTTGTGGCGAAGGAAGTTTCCACACGCATTGCTCCTTTTGTCTATCCTAGCAGCGCCCCCATTTTCCGTGAGGTGATTGCGCGGCTGCCGGATATTTCCGTGGTGCGCGCCACGCTCGAGGCGCGATTGGCTGGGTATTAGGCGGGTGTTTTGGGGCAGCACTCCGTTTGAAACATAAATCCGTGTAAATTCGTTTAGTTATTGTAAGCGAATTTTAACTATAACTTTAATTCGTCAGGGTCTATCCACCGATAGGCCCTGTGATGAAGGCCCGAATTTTTACACTCATTTTTCTCGTGCTCAGCTGCTTTGCGCTGGGCGCGATGATCTATACCGAGCCCCGGTTCGCGCGTAACGTGAATGCCGTGGAAGGGGAAAAAATTGCGGAGCTTTCGCCTTCGTCTCACTTCACCACACCTGTTCAAGGAAAACCGCGCGAACCTACCGAGCCTTTGCCGGCGCAAAAACAAGAATTTGCGGCGGTCATTCCTAAGGCGTTGCCGAAGAAAACGCATTTATTTTCGGGTTTACGGAAGACGCCGGAGCCCCTTGCTTTGCGGGAAGAGCAGCCGTCGCCTCCTGTTTTGCGCGAGGAACCTGCGCCTCTGGCGCGACAAGAAGAGACAACACCGCTTTTTGTTGCAGAGGAGCCAGAGGTTGTCGCAGTTTTGCCTCCGCTTCCAGAAGAAATCGCTCCTGTGATTCTACCAGAAGAGCTAGTAGGTCCGCCGGTTGCTCCGCCAATGGTCGAGGCGCCTATGGATCCGCAGCCTCTGCCAGCTCCAGAAGAAGAGTTCACGCCCCGCAGTCACCTCAGTGGCGGACTTGGTTTCCAATACGCGCGCATCGATGCGCAGGACAAAAGCAGTGGCGACCGCGCAATTTTTCTTTCCGCTCTCTCTCCCGCTGCTCGCTTTTCTTGGCTCCTGGATTGGAGCGAAAGTTGGAGCTCGCTCCTGAGCGTGCACTGGGTGGAGGAAACATTCGAAAGTGGCTCGAGCAGCAGCTCCCGCTTGAAAGACCAAAAGGGAAGTCGTTTCGGTTTTGACATGGGAGGCGTGCGCCACTGGGCTTCGGGCGGGCAAACGAGTTTTGTGCTCGCGCGCGAGAAAAATATCTACACCTGGGCCGCCACCGATGGCTCTGTGCATTTCGACCGCGTGGAGAACTGGGCCGCTCAAGTGAAACATGAAAAACAGCTAGTGAAAGTCAAAAAGGCCAAGCTCGGCGCTTTTGGTTCCTTGAAACTGGGGCTCGCCTCGCAAGGCAAAGGGTATGCAACCGGCACGAGTTTTGGAGCAAAACTAGGAGTGTTTATGGAACACGCCATGGATTCGTGCACGCTAAGAGGCGAAGCCTTTTATGGTCAGTCCAAACAAAGCAGCACTTTCTTAAAACAAACCACCGCCGAGAGCGGGATTCTTTTTAGCTTGGGATGGTCATTCTTATGAAAAAAATTCTTTTCCTCCTGCTGTTCGTACTGCAAGCCTGCGGCAATCCTATGGGCTCTAAAGAAGAGGCCAAGGTGGGAGACGATTTTCGTCCTGGGGTACCCACGCCCACGCCTACGCCCACCACTCCTTCGGATCCAGTGACGCTAGTGGGAGCGGCCACCGGATTTAAGATTACCCCTGGGCTCACGCGCGCCACGGGAACCACTATAGCCGCCTCGGCCGTAGTGCTGGTGAATGATCGCAGGATGATAGGCACCACGATCAGCGGACGATTTTCCATTAATAAAAGACAGGTGCGATAGCAATGACCCGAAAAGAAAAAATAGTAACAACAGCAGTAGCGGGCGGAGTGCTGGCGCTCTTGGGTCTTTTCCCCACTATGGCTCAGGCTGCCAATGAAGTGCCCGCCTCCTTTACCTTAGAGGGCGTGCTCTACGACACTCCCGCCGGAACCCAAACCCTGCTCGACGCTGCCGCGGCAGTGCGGGTACAGGTCTTGGATCCTTCGAAGAACTGCGTGCTCTATGATGAAACGCAAAACGTGAACACCACGGCGAGCGATGGTATTTTTAACATCCAAGTGGGTTCGGTCACGGGAGCGGTCAAACGGGTGGGCGGTAGTGATCCAGGCAATACAATGGTCACCGTTTTCCAAAATAAAAACGCAATTGTCGGCTCGGGCGGTGCTTGTGCGGGTGCCAGCTATACGCCCGCGGCGGGAGACATTCGGTATGTTCGTTTGATCGTCACGCCCTCGGCCGGAGCGATGAACACTTTGTCCCCTGATATGACTCTTGGTTCGGTGCCCATGGCCCTCGTGGCCGAGCGTGCGGAGAACCTACAGGGCTTAGCGCGCACCGAGGTGCTGCAGATCGGCACCAACGCCCAGCTCACTCAGGCCAATATCGAGAACGTATTTTCCGTGGCGAACTATCCGATTCTCACCGCCTTGCTCGCGGGCGCCATGCCCAGCGGCGGGGTTACGAACGCCACAAACTTTGTGATCAATGCCGATAGCGATGCCAACGGATCAGGAGCGATCAACTTCAATACGGCAGGCTCCACCAAAGCCTCTATCTCCAATAACGGAGACTTTACCGTCGACACCAACACCTTATTTGTGGATGCCACTAGCAATCGCTTGGGGATCGGAACCACCTCTGCCTCCTCAGACTTGAGTTTTGGTGGCAACGCGGCCCGCACGATCGCGCTCGAGCGCCATAGTACGGCGGACACCGCAGGTAATATATTTACCTTGGGAGCGGGAGGCGCCACGACGGGAGCCACGGACAAGGCCGGGGGAGATCTCGTTCTGGCTTCGGGTACGGCCACGGGCAGCGCGGGCTCGAACATTTATTTGCAAACAGCCACGCCTGGGGCGGCCGGAGTGGCCGACCGTGCCCCTAGCACCAAGGTGAGCATCACGGGTGCGGGCAATGTGGGGATTGGCACTTCTGTGCCCACAGGAACTATCGGCTTCGATGGAAACTCAGCGAAAACCATCAAAATGGAAAGGCATACCACGGCAGACACGGCGGGAACTAACCTCACCATCGCGGCTGGCTCGGCCACCTCGGGTGCCACCGCCAAAGCGGGTGGGGATCTCATTTTAAGTTCCGGGACCGCCACGGGGGACAAGGCCGGAAATATTCAGTTCCACACCTCTAAAGGTTACGTGGCCGACACAACCGACCGCGCCCCCGCGGTTTCCGTGATGATCGAGGGAGATGGGGATGTGGGCATTGGAAACAGCGCCCCCACCAATTCCTTGGTGGTGCAAAGGAACTATACAGCTATTGTGTACAACCCCAGTTCGGGGGCCACCACTCATCCCACCAGTGGCCAGCCCACGATATCGATCGTGAACAATGGCACGGCCAATAGCGCGGCCACTTATCTGTCTTTCAGCACACGCAATACTGCAACTACCACGCAGAGGGCCTATATTGCCTCCTTTGCAAGCGCGGCGGGTGATACTCCTAGTATAGCGATCGGCCAGCAGACCGGAGCCGCCGCCTATGCGGAGCGACTGCGCATCGATGCGAGCGGAAATTTGGGCATCGCCACGACGTCACCTGGCTATAAGTTGGATGTGACGGGAGACTTGCGTGTCACTGGCACCCCATACCGAGACGGCGGGGACATCGCGTGGCAAGTGCCTTCCGATGCTCGCTTAAAAGATGTGGCGGGTCCCTATGCGTATGGCCTGAGCGAAATTGCTCAGCTCGATACTATTCGCTTTCACTATAAAGTGGGCAACCCCGTGGGTGCCGACAGCAAAAAGGAATACATCGGAGTGTTGGCGCAGCAGGTGCAGTCCGTGATTCCTGATGCCGTGAGCAGCGATCCCAATAGTGGATACTTGAGCCTCAACAGCAGTCCGATCTTTTGGGCATTATTGAATTCGATCAAGGAGCTGAAAGATCTCTTCGAAGGCAATGCACAGGCTATCGAAGAGCACGCCCGCGAAATCGCTAGTCTGAAGGCCGCCAATGCGGAGCTGCGGACTCGGCTAGAGCGACTAGAGGGAGGCCGTTAAAGCTGGCCCCCTTGCCTGTGGATAGACGCTGCTAAGTAATTGGATTCACCAAAGTATTTCCTTTTTCTTCGCGGGATTCCGCGGGAATCCTCGCCTAAGTCCCTAAAATCATTAATAATTTCTTTTTGCATCCACAGGCAAAGGAGCCAGTTTTAGGGGGCAGCTATTTTTCGTCAGAAATCCCGATAGTTTCCCTCGGAATATCCGATAGAGAGAAATGATCAGGAATTTCACAAAGGTTCTACATAAGCAAAGCGCCAGGCCGCTCTGGAGAAGCCTTTCCTATCCCTGGCTAGCCCTAGTCTTGCTAGTGGGCCTTGGCTTATTTGGGTGCCGTCTATTTAAGGGCTCTTCTACCCCAGGGTTTAGGCCCACCCTATCCTGGTCTTATAGCGCCACCGTGCGAGCGCGTGAGACAGCCACCATCCAGTTCACGCTCGATCAGGTCTCTTCTCAGGCAGTCACTTTAGACTATACCACGGCCGATGGTTCCGGAATCGCGGGCCGGCACTATACGGCCACGTCCGGACGGCTGACCATTGCGCCCGGCTCCCGCGCGGCCTCTTTTCCCGTTAAGGCGCTCCTCAGCTCCACCTCGGGAGCGGTGTCGTTCAAAATAAAAGTGAGCAATGTCACGAATGCCGATCTCTTCAGTGCGGAAAAAACAATTTCTATTGAGGATCATTTTGCGGCGGGCAATGTGGGCCGCTATGCTTCCAGCGATGGTTACCCGGCCGGGGTGTGGGATAATATCATCGATGGGCAGACCTTTACCGCAGGACTCACTCTGGATGGCGCCGCGTGGAATAACACCCTCGTCATCAATTCCCGCATTTCGGGAGACCGGCTAAAAATCAATAACGTGCAAAACGTTTATATTAAGAACAATGACATTTTTGATGTCCCTGGGCCCGGCATTTATTTTTCCGGAGCCGGCGCCACCGACGACATCATTATTGAAGGCAATCATATCTACAATACCGGCGATGATGGCATTCATATGTTTCGCGCGGCGGCGCTGCCCACGGACGTAAGGATCATCAATAACGAGATCCATCACACCGGCCTCAATCATCCACTCGATCCGCTTTACCATGGCATATACGTCATGGTGCCGGGCGTGTGGGTCGAGAATAATCTGATCTATAATTCCAGCGACGTGATCTCGATTCGTAGCAGCGGCACCGTCGTGCGGAACGTCATCTATAATATCGATGCCGGCTCGGGGATTGTGTATTTCAACAACCATCCAGCGCCCGCCGGAAGCACCTTCACTATCGAAAACAATCTTGTCTACTCGGTGGTGGCCAACGGGGTGGGCTATAGCAACACCAACCGCGGTTTGATCGCGCTCTTGACTGGAGGTGCGAGCACCATACCCGATACGTTTAACGTACGCTTCAATACCGTAGTGATGCTAAACCAAACCTACGACGGAAACGGACCCTACTACCCTGTGTTTTCCCAAGGAGGTATTTCCGCCAAGACGTATAACTTCTACGGAAACCTGCTGGTTAACCCCTTGACCACCACCTACCACACCTTTGCCACCATGGATTATAACTTTGGTAACTCCACGTCGCAGGTGCTCACGCACTTTCAAAATACCGAAGCCCCCTATGACTTCCACCTGACCGTAAGTCATCCAGCCATCAACACCGCCTTCGGTGCGTCGTCCAACCCCGCCACGGACCGCGATGGCACTGCGCGGCCGGGAACGGGGGGCAGGATGAGCTCAGGGGCATACCAGTACTAAGGTTGGGCGTCTGCGAACTCGCCCTCGCGATCTTTTCAAGGTCTCTTGCCCTTTTTCTATTTTTAGCCGCACAATCTAAAAAAAGGAGATCGCCATGCGTAAATTATTTTGCTCTCTCGTGTTTATTTTTTCGCTGCTTCCAGCGAAGGCGTTTGCTTGTTCTTGCGCGCCTTTAGACACCTATGCCTACCAAGCTTACCAAGAGGCCACCGCGGTGATCCTCGGTGTCCCCACTTCTGCGAGGAGCGCGGGAGAGAGTGGTTTTTCTGAAGAGGCAACCTTCACGGTGGTTTCCGCCCTGAAGGGAAGCGCGGAGAATCTAAGGGTGAGATCGCGCAAGCCGGGCCCCGGCTGCGGAGTCACCTTTCAGCCCAATAGTGGGCTCTACTTGGTCTTCGTCTACGCAAAAGAAGATGGCATGTTGTACACCACGTTCTGCTCGTCTGCGGTGATTGATCCGGAGAACGCGGAAGTGACAAGCACCTTGAAGTTGATCGCGGGTTTTCGTAAATAAATCTGGCTCTGCTCCTTCGAGGGGAAAGTTGGTGGCGGGGCGCGTTCCTTGTTGTTGCGCGCCTCGACTAACTTGGTGGGCCGAGACTTCTGTCTTTTTGTCACATCTCTTGTAAGGCTATTTCTGGTTTCAGGAATGCATTCTCCTGGTATTCCCCTTCACGGAAACACAATGGGGTGTTTCTAAAAAGGGGGAACTAGCCATCGGCTAGTAACTTGGAGGACAAATGAAAAAAATTCTTTTCGCTCTTTGCTTATTGGGGACCTTGAGCATGCCAGCGATGGCTGACGATGAAGAAGATCCTTACGATTGGGGAAATAGAAATATGTATGGCGATCGTCGCCAGCCTCACAATGGGGATTATGTCAGTGGCGGTTACTATCGCCGTGGCGGTTTCTTCCCACAACGCGGCTACTACGTAGGTGGCCAGCAACAACACCGCGGTTACCAACAACATCCGGGCTACTACCAACAGCCCCGTGGTTACCAACAACATCGTGGCTACCAACAGCCCCGCGGCTACCAACAACATCGTGGGTATCAGCAGCACCGCGGTAACTACGGCGCTTGCAACCATGGTACTTGGGGCCGTGGCGCCAACGGAGCGAACTACTACTGCTCTGGCGGCCAGTGGCATCGTCAATAACTTAGTTTCTTAAAGATTCTAGGGCGGCTCCTCTGCAAAAAAGAGGGGCCGTTTTTTCTCTCCTCACCTAGTGCGCACCACGAAGCAGCGTATCAACTCTGGCCTAGGAAGTAGCGTTCAGTTTTTTCTGCACCGGGGGAGCAAAGATTCTCTTCTTGTCACTAAATGTTTTTTCTTCACATTGATTTGATTAAGGTCGTATCTGATTTTTTCAGGGGGGAACATCGATGTATCGTAGTTTGCAAACACGCTTTGTGATCGCTGGGCTTATTTTTTCATGGGTTACTTTGGCTCAGGCAACTAATGCCTCGTTAGAACCAGGAGCCTGTTCGGAGCTCTACCAACTCAGCTGTCAATCAGATCGGCCTTGGAAGCGGGAGCCCGGTTTTCATCCTTACTTGCGCATACCAAATGAAATCACGCCTGAGCAGATCCAAGGGGAGATCCGGCCACTTGTTCGCGATAAGGTCAAAGACGTTTATCAGAACGACAAAATTTTTTCTCGTATTGTCGACCACTGTGCGGGGACACCCGAAGGCCTTGAGCGGGCGTTCGATGTGGTCACCGGGCGAGCATTGAAAGATTTGGGCATCGAAGTTGGTGCTCCGCCTCTGCCCGATATTCCACTTTGTCGTTTGAACTTACCTCCAAATCTAGGCTTTAAATTGAATGTGAAAAAATATGCGGAGAGCCTGGTACGCGGCTATCGCACACAGGGCATCGAAGATGAAATTGATTTAGTGATCTTGCCTCGACTGAAGGACCTTCTGATCAATGATTTGCGCCAGGTGGGGCTATCCGACCAACAAATCATATTGATGGAGTCTCGGATTCGCGGCATCACCTATGTGCGAGAGGCTTGTCTGGATCCGATTCGATTTCCCTCCCAGGGGCTATTGTCGACATTGGTTTTGAAAAATCCGCCCACGATTCACGCGTGTGCGCATGTTTTTGATCGTATCGACTCTCTATTCGAAATTGTTAACTCATTCGCTCACGAGCTGACACATGGCTCTCTTGATCCTATGTATTCCGTCGAGATTTTTGGATACACGCGTTTTTCTCCTTTTCGTGAACTTCTCGAAAAGGTGCCTTCTACGGCAACGCTTCAGTGTTTGATGCAAGATCCGTATTCCATTCGCTCGAATGTGCCTGAAGGGACTAGTATTCGAGGAATTATTCATCTATCGGAAGGGTATTCTGATGTGGTCGCGGCACGCTTGACGGCACGTTACTTCGACGAATTTCACCCAGAGTTAAGAGGTCGCGCGGATCTCTTCCAGCTTGGATACATGAGTGCGAACGCCGACCTCTGCCGAACTGAGGGCTCCGACGATGTAGGCTCCCATCCTCGTTCTGAGCAGCGACTCAATCGAATTTTAAGGGTCGACCCACTAGTGCGCCAGCAACTGAGCTGCGCACAAGAGCAGGTTCCCGGCTATTGCGGACCGACTTTCAAGGACGGACTTGCCTATTCGTTGACGCGAGGATTTTAGATCCGGCGGTGGATGGCGCGGTCCACGATGTGTCGTAAAAAAATTATGTGAGGTAAAGCAATAGAGGCAATGGGTTAAGTCGCGCTATACCCAGTGCGCACCACGAAGCAGCGTATCAACTCTGGCCTAGGAAGTAGCCTTCAGCTTTTTCAGCACCTGGGGAGCCCAGTGCAGGGCTTCGAGCGCGCAGGTCTCGATAGCGGGCACCATCCAATTGTCTTGCTCGACAAAAAACACTCTCTCCCGATAGGGCGAGCTGGCCTGGTCGACCACGCGCTGGCGGATCAAGCCAGGTGCCGCCACCGGCAGGGGATGGCCCCAGCGGGCGATGCGCAGGTCGGCGATCTCCGTCTCGCTAGCGCCCACCACGGGTAGGATTTGCGTGCGGATCTCTTGCTCGAATTCGGTTTGCGCGGTTTTGTAGCTGGTCTCCGTGAAGAGCTCGGCTCGGGCAGCTTTCCAGGGCAACGGCCGATAGAGCGTGAGCACGGTGCTGGTTTCCGAGGGATGGGCATAGGTGGCGAGAATAAGATCCGTACTCTGGTGAGAGCGGGAAGAGGCGGCAAGGTCGTGGTGCGCTACCTTCCCGTCCTTCAAGAGATAGGCATCGTAGAATGCCGGAGCGATTTTTTTGCGCAGACAGACGTTCGCCACTAGATAAGGGTGGTAGGTGAATTTTGCGATGGCTTGCGCGCGTTTGGGTTCGATATCGTGCAGCACCTTCGCCGCCACAAATTTGGGGCAAGCCATCACGCAGGTTTTGGCAGCGATTGTTTTCAACAGGCCTTCGGGACTGCTGTAGGTGATATGCACTTGCTCTCCCAGCACGCGCACATCGATCACCAGAGAGTTCACGCGGAAGTTTTCTTGGGGCAGGTGCTCAGCTAAGCGTTCCAGGGTGCGCTCGGCCAGGCGAGCGTTGCCTCCAGGGGCAATGTGCACTTTGCCAAATTCTGCGGCGTAAAAATTGAGGCCCACCGCGGCAGAAATATCCTTCATTCCTGCGCCCAGGGAGCTCCAGCAATAGTGCTCGAGCAGGGTGGCGATATGAGGGTGGAGGGGGCCGCCGTTCACGCGCTGGACATAAGCGAGAAAATTTTCCCGATCTAGTTTGTTTACATAGGCCCGCATTTTCGCGTCGCGTGCGGGGATCTCGGGATAGACCTGGCCATTCTCCTCTTCATTCACCTCTTGGAAGTGTTTGGCGAGTTTTATAAATTCTTTGGCCCGGCTGGGATCGGTGGCGCCCTGCCAGAAGGCGGTGTGCAGCTTTCCGTCAAAGTAAACGGGGTCGTCTTCGGTTTTGGTGCGCACGAGAGCATGCAGGCCGATCTCGGTAAAGAGTTTGTGGATTTCACTGCCTTCTTCCTGCTCCATGAAATAGGCGGCGCCTATGGAATAGTCGATGCCGTTCCAGCTTTCGCCCTTGGAGTTGCCGCCCATGCGGGGGGCTTGCTCGAGGAGAATGGGTTTGTGTTTTTGCAGTAGCCAAGCGGAGAAGAGCCCACTCATGCCGCCGCCAATGATCACGAGCTCTGCGGACTCCGTGGCGATGGGTAAGCCACCCTTGGCCTGAAGAAAGG
>JAKFYM010000087.1 GCA_021730855.1 Bdellovibrionales bacterium | reverse complement strand
CAACCTGCACTATGCCCGTGCCACCTTGGCCCTTTGGGAGCTTTCAGAAAACAAGACCAACGCCAGGCCCCTGCAGGCGCGCGACGCTCTCTTCTCTGGCATCTTGAGCCAGCGAGCCGGATGGGAAATGGCCGCGGCCAATCTCTACGCCACGGCGGCCGGAAAACGCCTCGAGAAAGAAGACCGCTACCTTGGCATCCTCTGGCAGGAACTCGACCATTTCCAAAGCCTTGCCCATATCGAGCGAGTGATAGAAAAAGTAAACAGCACCCGGGTGAAAGAAGCTGCCCCCACGGGCAATCTGGCCAACTATGTGATGGCCAAACGCATGCTAGCCGTGAAAAAACCGCGTCACCCTGCCAGTGTATTCTGGGAGCGCATCGCAAGCACACGCACCGACCTCACCGATCGACTGCAACTGCTCGAAGCCATTGGCGGCTTGCAAGATCCGGAAAAGCGCACAGAAAAACTCTCGACCTTAAAGAATCTAGAAGCCCAAGGCCACCCTTCCATTCAAGAAGAGGCGCGCATCGCCGCCGCCCGCGTGCTCTTGCAGGATGGGGCCAATGCCGAAGCCCTGGATTTCTATCAGCGCAGCACCAAGAACGGAAAAAACCGTCTGGAACTAGTGGCGGAACAAACCTTTGCCGAATACCGGGTGGGCAAGCACCAGGAAAGTCTCGGCAAATCGATGGGCCTGCAAAGCCCCTATTTTGAGTACGGTTATGCGCCGGACGTGCACCTTGTGGAGTTGCTCAACCGTAAATCCATCTGCGATTTTGGCGGAGCCGAGAGCGGCGTGCAGAGATTTCAGCATCGCTACCAGCCCGAGTTCCTAGCCATGCAGGCTTTGCTGGCTCGTAAACCAGCGCCCGCACAATACTATCAGGAGCTTATCGGCTACCATGCGCTGGAAAAACCATTCCGCTTCCAACGCTTCTTGCTGCACCAATCGGCCGTTATGCAAAATCAAAAGAGCCTGAACGAAGCCTTGCTCGAGCTCTCGAAGCTTGACCTCTTGGGCGCTAAACAAAAGTTTATTGAGCGTCCCAAGGGCTGGGAAAAATTCACACAGGCCATGCGTGCCCAGTGGCAAAAACAAGCCGAGTCCATGCGCCTTCAGTCTGCCGAGGCCGCGCTCGAAGAGCTAGCCTATATGGTGGCACGCCTGCAGCTCACCTTCGCACAAGTGGAGCTCTTGGCCTTAGATGCCGCCACAATGGCCACAAAAGATTTTCATAAACAAAGCGCCCTGAATTTTCCCGTGCGTAAGATCGCTTCCAATGAACTGGAAAAAGATCATTTCCGCTGGCCATTCGAGGAGGAAGTCTGGGAGGACGAATTAGACTTCTTGAAAATGAAGAACCCTTCGAAATGCGCGCGAACACTGGCCACCACATCTAGTGAAGAGCAGCCTTAGAACCCTTTGAACGCCAGCGAGCTTCCTACCGAAAGAAGGTAGCGGCGATCTCTTCTCTGCCCGCCATAACTCCCCAGCTCTTCCCCATAGGTCGCGGCATTCACCCGCAAGACACCCACATCAAAAGAGAAACCAGCCGTCATGGAAGTTTGGTTAAGACCTAGCTGCAAAGCTAGGAGCGGCAGGTCCAAGTTCATTCCTAGATGAATGTGCTTGGGTAGATGTTCTTCATCCACGCTGTAGTTAAGGTGAGAGTAATCAAACGCAAAAGTTAGGTGACTAGTAGAGCGAGAAGGCCCATAACGCCGCTCGAGGCGCCGATTTTTTTTCCCACCGATGGGCAGCCTAAGGCCAAGACCGGCCACCATATTAGCCGGTATGCGCGAAGGACGATCCACCGTGGTGCGACCGCCAAAGGAGGTCTGTCCTATATCATGCCAGACAAAGGAGGTGGTCACTTCGGCGCGCCCGGGAGTGGGCAAGCGGTATTGCAGGCCAAAGGTGCTTCCCAAGCCCGAGCCGCTGGCATCGAACAACTCCACGATCGCGTCGCTACTGCCCACGATTTCGGCAATGCCGACACTTTTTATCCCACCCTTACGAGTGATGAAACGGAAGGCCAAACCCATGCGCAAGTCTTTGCGCTTGCCAATGGCCACCGCGCCACCGGCGTGAAAAGCCAGGTCCTTGGTGTAACGCATCAGGGTCTGCGGATAAGCGGAGTTTTGCATATCGATGTTTGCATGCACTTGGTAGCTAAGCCCCAGCGCAAAATGCGGCACGGTAATTTGGGTGTGGTTGCTCAGCTCGGCCATCACATGCTTGCCTAAATAGTTATTCATCGATACCGCAAGATTGTCTGAATCGGCACTCAAGTCTTTTACATTCTCATAGCTATTCACCACGTCGCGCGTCGACCCTAAACGCAGGTCAAAAATCTGAAAGTCTACCTTGTTCACGAGCGCAAGCCCGGCGGGGTTGTAGTGCAGGGCTAACCAGTCATCGGCAATCGCGGAGTATGCGCGTCCCATGCCGTAAGGCACCACTCCGGCCTCAGGCCCGAACAGCTCCGCCGCCGGAGCCAGGCAGGGCGAGAGAAATAAAAGTATTGCCCAGCGCTTTCCCATCACCAAGCCACATTGATCCCAGACACCACCGCCTCCGCGGTCACGCTATTGGCGTTCGTGCCGTCGCAAGACGTTCGGTCACGACTAATTTGTGAGCAAGAACTCAAACCTGCTCCCACGCAGATAGAATTGAGCGCGCCATTCAACGAGGTACTGCTGCTATCATTTAGGGAAGAGTGATTGAAGCTGTCGTTGAGAAAAGACAAGGCCGCCGCCGTGGCGCAGGCGTCGAGATTGGACATCTCCCCCACTGGGTTCGCAAGCACATCATAATCCATGTCAACGCCCTGAGATCCGTCGCTCAGCGGGCTACCATAATTCCGCTCGATCGCGCCAAGAATGCCCAGCTGCAGAAAGACCATAAAGTTATTCAGTTCGCGAGTGCGGTCTTCCCCATCCAAATGACTGCCGTTATTTGTCAGAACATCTACAGCACTGTAGAGAGCAGCAAGAGCCCCATCGCCCGCGCTATTGCGCATCGATTTAGCGGCAGCTTGAAAAAAATTGGCAGTGCCGGGCAGGTTGCCCGCCAAAGTGAGAAAATTAAAAGTGGCCGTGCAGGCATAGACGGAAGCCTTAAGGATGCGCACTTCGTCTGTCACCTGGGTGGAATAAAAAAGCGGATCAATGGCAACGCCAGCGGCAACGCACTCACCCTTACTCAAATGATAGTTTGCATCGTCAATGCGCGAGCGACGCCCACGCTCCGTTTGCAAATCGTAGCGATCCCCGCACGAAATAAAAAAGCAAACACAAATGACTGACAACAAAAGACGACTAATCCAGAGGGAAACGTCCATGTATCCTCCTCTTCTAAGGATAGAGGAAAACGCCCTCGAGGGAAACTAGAGTTTCGCTAAAGCCGCCTGGATACGGCGAAAACCCTTTTCCAGACTTTTTCGGTCTTTAGAGAAGGAAATGCGAATCCTGCTGTCGTCGCCAAAGTGTTTTCCAGGCACTACTGCCACCTCAGCATCCGTTAGCAGGTATTCGGCCAGGGCCTCGCTCCCCCCACCCAGCTTGTCCATATAGAACTTTAGCTGAGGAAAGACATAGAAGGCGCCCTTCGGCACCTCCAACTCCAGATGCGGGATCTCCCGTAGCATAGACACCGAAAGGTCTCGTCTCTCCCGCATGTCTTGTAAACGGGGGGCGAAATCAGCACGGCTTTCTTTCAAGGCTTCGATGGCTCCCGACTGCACAAAACTCGTGATGTGCGTGGCGCTTTGTGCCTGCAGAATGCCCATGCCCTCGATCACCGGAGCCGCACCGGCCGCAAATCCCACGCGCCACCCCGTCATCGCATGCGATTTCGAAAGGCCATTGAAGGTGATGGTGCGCTGGTACGCATCAGCAGAAAGCGAAGCAAAGGGCACGAAGCTTCCGTCGTAAACCAAGGAACTATAAATCTCGTCCGAGGCCACCAACACATCCGTGCCCTCTAAGAGCTTCGCTAAGCCCTCCAGCTCTTCTCTTGCATACATCCCTCCCGAGGGATTGTTGGGAGAGTTTAAGATCACCATACGTGTTTTGGAATTCAGCAGTTTTCGGATTTTCTTCAAGTCGAGGTGGAATTCTCCGCCTCCATCGACCACCACGGGAGTCCCTCCCGCAATCCTCACCATCTCGGGATAGGACACCCAATAAGGAGCCGGGATAAGCACCTCATTGCCAGGAGAAACCGTTGCTAGAATGAGATGAAAAAGCCCCTGCTTCACGCCGGCCGTGACGGTGACCTGGCTTGGTTTATAGGTAAGCTGGAATTCCCGCGCGAACCATGCCGCCACGGCGGCCCGTAACTCTGGCGTGCCATGCGGAGCCGTATACCGAGTTTTCCCAGCCTTCATAGCCGTCACCGTGGCTTCCACCACAGCCTCGGGAGTGTCAAAATCCGTCTCTCCCGCCGTGAGGTTCACCACGTCTTTTCCCGCCTTAATCAGCTCTTGGGCCAGAGCATTGAGGCGCACCGTTGGCGAGCTTTGCACGTTTTCCATGCGTTGCGAGAGGTCAAAAAGTTTCACCGAAGCTCTCCCAACTGAAGTTTCTTCTTCACCGCCAACCAAACCGGACGAGGCACATAGGCTTGGATGCTACCGCCAAAAGCGGCCACTTCTTTTAAGACGGTCGAACTCACAAAAAATAAATTTTTCCCCGTCATCATGAAAACAGTTTCTACTTTCTCGTTCAGCTCACGATTGATCGCGGCCATCATGAATTCACTTTCAAAATCACTGGCCGCTCGTAAGCCCCGGAGCACGGCGTCCACTTTATGGGAGCGAGCATAGTCCATGATCAAGCCTTCGCATAGGTCCACGCGCACGCGCTTCTCCCCGCGAAATACTTTACGAACCAGTTCAATACGTTCCTCGGGAGAGAACCATCCGCTTTTTTGCGAAGATTTACGCAAATTCATGGCCACCACCACCACCACCTCATCAAACACTTTCAGGCTGCGGCGAATGATGTCGATATGACCATTGGTGATGGGATCAAAAGACCCTGGGTAGATGGCGCGCCTTTTCATGCCCCCAGCATACAATCTCAAAGAGCGGAGACAAAGAGAGTTTGTCGGATTCTTAGTTGCGCAGAAAAACGGTGATCCCCGCGGGACCTAGCTTTCGTTCCGAATGCAGCTCGCATCCAGGGGGAGGAGTGAATTTGAGCTTAGGATCATGCTCAAAAAGAAGAATGCCCCCTTGGGGCTTTAGGTAAGGACTCACGGCCAAAAGCAAGTCTGGCAATCCCGCCAAAGCATAGGGCGGATCCAAAAGCATGAGGTCGAAGGGGCCTTGGGAAACCCACCCTAAGGCCTCCGCTGGTTCCACCAAAACTGTAGATCGCTTCCCTGCCTGCAATGCAGCAATATTCTGCTCTAAGAAACGCGCATGGCCACGAACCTTCTCCACAAAGACACAGTGCGCGGCGCCCCGACTTAAGATTTCGAGGCCCAGGCCTCCCACTCCGGCAAATAAATCGAGGCAGTGCCAAGCCGAAAAATCGGGGGCCCCTGCTCGTTTCCACTGGATGGCTTCTAGGATACTAAAAATAGAGGATTTGACACGGCCAGAGCTAGGTCGTAGCTCCGCCTTTTCGGGGGCCTTCAGCGCCCTGCCCCCCCACTCTCCGGCCATAATGGTCAGCATGAGCAGGATGTAGCGCAAAAATGAGGAGATGTCGTGCTAAGCGGCTTTCTTTTTGTGCATTCCCGTAGGGATCTTGAATTCGGTTCCATCCGCCATGCGGCACAATAGAGCGTCTTCGCTACAAACCACTTCGATGCTGCGCTCGCCACTAGAGAAACAAAGCTTTAAATTGATGTCACCAGTCAACTCTAGGGTCAAAGCCTGGGCCGGAGCCGCGGCTGGAGCTGGTTTTGGGGCAGAAACCATGGAAAGAACGGGCTTGCTCTCCTCAACGGGAGCCATGTCTTCAGCCTCTTCCTTGGAGATGTCCTGGATCAATTTGTCCAACTCATCTTCGGAAACGTCGTCGGCGTCTTTTTTGTCCGCCATAATGTACCACCCTCTCTAATAGGAAACTCTCTTTCTTATCGACAGCTTGTCTTTTTTCTTGAGCAGAAAGAGGAAAACAAAACTTCAATAATTTCATTTAACTAACTCGAGCCCTCCGACAAATTTTTCTGGCCCGGGGGGAAATCCATTTGATATAA
The DNA here is from genome assembly GCA_021730855.1 of Bdellovibrionales bacterium. Lineage (GTDB taxonomy): Bacteria > Bdellovibrionota > UBA1018 > CAIPTA01 > CAIPTA01 > JAKFYM01. The sequence continues at coordinate 8,890 of JAKFYM010000087.1, read as the reverse complement.
AGAAAGGCTTCGGAGGATACAGATTGGGCGATTCCCCCAAAAAGCCGCTTAGCGAGATGCATGGACTATTGTGTGCCGACACACTTAGGGCCGCGCTTCGTTCTACACGGGAATCAAGCCTCCCCGCGCGCGAGGGGCTCAAAGAACTCCTCACCACCGCAAAACCCGAAGCTGCGCCGGCCTCCACTCCCCAAGAACCTTCTCGTTGGGACCGCTGCCTAGAAATTCTGGTCCAAGAATTCCTGCAGAAAAAATTTGAGCTACTTTCGCTAAACAAGGCCCGGCGCTCCCAGATCGAAGAGTTCTTGCGGGCGCGAGCCAAACAAGAAGTACGCTTGGAAGACGTGGTGCAGGCGCGGGTGGGCAGCGTCGAGCAAGAGGCCCTGCAACTATTCGCCTACCAAGCTTCCGTTTTTCATCTGCTGCAAATCCTGCTCGTAAAGCGCTGGTCCGACCGCGGCCTCCTACCGCCAGACGCCCTAAAATCCACGGAAAAAACGCTCAACTGGCAGATCACCACATTCTTAAAGCGCAATAGCCCAAAAGGAATGATGGCGCGCCACGACTGGTCCTTTCTTAAACAGAATCTATATAGCTGGTTTTCGCCCTCGAAAGACAGCTGGGAGCGCCTGCGACTGCTCACGGAATCCGTGAACCTAGCGGAAGAACCGGGCGACTTTCTTTCGTCTCTCCTGGGTGTTTTAGGCAATAGAAGCCGGCTCTCACTGATTGGTTTTGCGCCCTCTCTGATTGACTGTCAGGCGATATGGCGCCTATTGATTGAGCAACGCTCGAACGATCTTCGTTTGCCGCTCTTTGAGGGCGTCGACTTCACCTCGCCCACGAGTGGAGCCATATTGGTGAGCGGCCTGCGGAATGGGGAAAGCCTGAGCGCTCTGCGCGACCTCAATCGCTCTCGAGAGCTCGTGGGCGTGTGGGCTTTTACGGACAGTGATTTTGAGCGCTATCTCTCCGAGATTTTCCTGCTGTGGGACTGCGCCTCCGAAATCCCGCAGATCAATATCCATCCTCGCTCCTTTCTCAAGGACCTAAACAGCACCGGCCGCGCCGCGCCGCTTTTCTCTCATGACCTCAAGCTCCCCTACCAGGCACAGCTCGCTGCTTGTTTCCAAGACCCTGACGGCAAAGAGCTAGAAGACGCCATTTCGCTCCTCGATCAACTGCAAGAGAATGCCCTACTTCTGGTGGTGTCTGATCAATTCTGGCCCACGGAAGGCTCCGATCGCTCCGAGCGCCTGCGTGAGCACCTCTTGCGCAAATCCGCCGTGCGCTTGATCATCGACCTGCGCCAGCTCACCGGGGAAAGTGGCTCCACGGTGCCCAGGAGCATTGCCATCATTGAAAGATGCAGCAGCAAAGAAGTGCGCGACTCCAACCGCCCACACATTATTCGAGCACGCGGTCACTTAGGCGCACCGCAAGCGGCCACCTTCTGGCAAGCCGTGCTGGAAAATATCCGCCAGGAAAGCAAGCCTGGCGAGGTGAACGTGCATTCGGTGACTTCGCTTGGCGAGGGCATTCGCTTAGAGTCTATGGCCGCGGCAGCTAGCCAACAGCAGCTGCGAGCGGGCCCATGGGTCACCCTCTCGGATCCCTTCTTTTACGAAGCCAGCAGCCGCATCCGCCGCACGCCCGGCAAGGCCTTTGCCCTAGGCACGCTTCTACGCTGGAAGGAGGGAGTCCGCCTTCCTTCACCACGCGCAGTTCTTTTGCGTGAGCACTCGCGCAACTTGCTCGCAGAGATTCCCGAAGAAAATCATCTGCCCACCTCAGATGACGAAAATAAATACCTATTTCTGCCCGAAGGCTCCGTGCTCGAGCACCCTTCCTTTTTCGTTTCTCAGATCTATTCGGCTCCTGTTCAATTCTGGTACCGACTAGAAATCGAGCAGGCCTCCGGGAAAACAATGAAACAACTCGAGCGCCAGGCAGAGCAGCGGCTGAAGCTGATGCCGATGGTGCGCCTCTTTGAGCCGGGCTCGCTCTTGCCCGTTCCTAATACCACCGTTCCTTTTGCCTCCCTGGAGGACTGCAAACGCGACCTGACCGGCATTTTCCGGCAGTCGCCACTTGGGATGGCCGATCGAATCAAATTGCACCAAATCGTCTTAGCGCTAGAAAATTCCGTGCGCCAGAACCTCTCGCTCTGCCAGGAATTCACCAAACATCTCTTTCCAAATTTTGAGATTGAGCGCGCCCACCTTCCCGTCTCCCTTCCCGAAATTTCGCCGCAGATTGCCTTGGATATTTTCCGGCATCTGGATAGCAGCCCCATTTTGCGGCACCCTTCCATTCATGTGAGTCGCTTGCGGAATGTGCACGACTTTAAGGTCACAAATATCGTGTACGAAGAGCTCCCGATGGGAGGCTTGGCCGACCTGAAAGTATTCCATGGCATTGATGCCGTGCTAAAACTAAGCGGCCCACCCCTACTGCTGAAAGCCGCCTCCGACGAAATGCAAAAACGCCTGGGTCGCCCGTGGCGTGAAACTGCGGACCGCCTGCTATTTCCCACCGACTTCATGCTCGTGCAAACTCAGGTGCGTGAAGTATTGAAAAGCATTGAAAGCCAGCTGCAATGCACGCGTGACTACCAAGCGGTGCTAGACCAGATTTTTTGCTGCCTCTTCGGACTCAGTGCGTCCTTTGCCGAAGAAAATGTGCGGCAAGCGATTCGCCGCCATCTATCCCCCGACGAGGGCCGCATCCACGTGAAATTTCAGAATGACGCCCCTAAAAAAACAGATTCTGTGCGTCCCACAGGCTTCCTACAATAATCAAAACCCAAGAAACACGATCCATGCGCCGGAAGCTGTCCGGAATGGGGTGCATCTTGGCGATCTTTTCGCGGGCATTGGGCACCTGCAGGGCCAGCTGCAGAAAAAGCCCGCAAAACAACATCAGAATGGGGAACCAAGTGTCCATAGAGGACTATCGGTGATTGACCGCAAAGTCTAAAGAACCTTAGGATAGGAAGAATGGAAAATAGAATTTCTCCAGAAATCGAGGGCGTCTACAACCAATTGCTCTGGATTGAACAGCGTCGTGCCCGCATTGTGGAGTCCGTTTCTGCGCATTTTAGCCAGTCCGCCGCGTATAAGATCCTCAAGGAAAAGTCGCTCCTGAACACCATCGTTGGCCGAGAGAAATCCTTTTCCACCCTGCTCGACGACCGCAGCCCCAAGGTTTTTTTGGCCGATTTGGCCAAGCAAGTGGAGCAGCAGGAAGCGGCCACCATTCATGCGCTCCGCACCCATATTTCGCTCTACCAGCACCATGTGGATGAACAGATACTTTTTGGCGCGCGCACGGCCGGGCAAGAAGCTGGTCGCCATTTCCTCTCGCGCTTGGCGGCGCACACTCGTCGCTATCTGGACGTGCCGGAAGCGGTTCAGGCGGTCTTTGAATTGACCTATAACGGCCTTCCCGACGAGCGTAATCACTTCCTGTGTTTACGCCTTTTTGGTGGCTCGACGGTGCATTTCATTCGCTCCCCCCACCTGGCGGCATGGACTGCCGTAGGCGCCGATCCTTCTTTCCTATTTGAGCTCAAGGAAGAATGGATTCGTGGGATTTTAGATATCTTGTCCCCCGAGACTGTGTTCACCACGACGCAGGCGATGGAACGAGGGGATGACTATGGCCTCTCGCAATTTTATGCGAGGGATCGGCATGCCGGGCCGTAAAAATCCTATCGAGAGCTCACAAAAAAAGCTCTATCTGCGCCTCCAAGAAGAGTTGGAGGGCCTGGAAGGGAATAAAAGCCGTGAGTTGCTTGCCTATGAACGCAGCTTTCGTCGAGCCCTCCCGCGCTCGCTAAAATCTTCGACCAAAAAAGAGCTGCTAAAGGCTATAAAAAAATCCAATATTGTTTTGGTTGGTGATTTTCACCCTTTCCGCCAATCGCAAAAAGGCTTCCTGCGCCTGCTCGAGGATTGTCATCCAATTCTGGCAAAAATCTCGATCGGATTGGAGTGTTTCTCCGGCAGCCAACAAAATTCTATCGACCAATATCTGGCGGGCTATATCACCGCCGGCGAGTTGCGGGAAAAAACAAATTTCGATGAGCAGTGGCCCTTCCCTTGGGAAAATTACCACGAGATCCTCGCCTTTGCGCGCCTACATCATTTGCAGGTGCTCGCCCTCAACCTAGAAGTTGGCCACCAGCGGCTAGCTGATCGCGACCAAAAGGCCAGCGAGCATGTGGCCATGGCTCTTCATAGCGACCCTAAGCAGACAGTCTTTGTGCTCTATGGGGAGCTCCACCTAGCGAGCAACCATTTGCCTCTATACATCAAGCGCCAATGCAATTGCCCGATGGTGGTGGTGCACCAGAACTTGCCTAGTTTATATTGGCAAGCACCGCGGGCCGCGACGGGGCAAAAAGCCGAGATTTTGCGCCTAAAGAAAAATGAGTTTTGCATTATCAATTCTGTGCCCTGGGTGAAAGCGCGTAGCTACCTCGATTGGTTGGAAGGCAACCCCAATTTCGAGGAATGGGAAGAAGGTCTAGACATTCCGGGAGTGGTGCAGGAGTACACCAAGCTGCTCGCCGAGACTCTACAGGTAAAAGTAGAGGAGATTCCCGAAATAGAAATTTTTGGCCCAAATCATCCTAAATCCAATTCGCGCAAATTTTCCAAAGAAGAGCGAATCTTTGCGCAACACTCTCGCGAACTCCAGCGCACCAACTACATTCCCTCCCGCGGCCTCCTCTTGCTTCCCTCGGTGAGCACAAATGCCTTATCCGAAGGCGCAGCCTATTTGCTGTGGCGGTCCTTGCGGCCAGGCTCGGCCCATACCCTTCCCGCCTTTGGCGCGCCTTTGATAGCGCAATATTTTATTGGCTATCTCGGATCAAAAATCCTGAATCCCAAGCGCAAATGCAACGAGGTTCCCGACCTAAAACAGCTGGCCAAAAAAAGTAGCACGCGCCCTAAAGAGGCAAAAAAACAAAAGGTCTTCCGGCGCGCCCTGCATCTCCTACGCCCCTATCTCGACGAGGGAAATTTTAAATCGCCCAAACTGCCCCTCTTAGAAGAAATCGAAGCCCATCGAATCGCAGGTTATATTTTAGGGGAGCGACTATTCTTGGCGTTCTTGCGTCAGCCCTCGCTCCTGCCTTTTGTCCAGAAAACATTTCGAGCATCTACCTCTTTACCGGCTTGGGCCGAACACCTATTAAAAGCGGTCGCGAAACAAATCGCGCAGAAAAGCCCGGTCCCCACTAGCAAACATGATTTATTTTAGAGCTCGGGCAACCGACGATAGATGGTCCGCTGGTTAATGCCGAGAATTTCAGCGGCCTTGGCTTTGTCGCCCTTAGTGAAGGCCAAAGTTTTACGAATCACTTCTAATTCGATTTCACGCAAAGAAGCACCCACAGAGAACTGCATCACCTCTTCCTCCTCGCTGGACGGCGAGGGCAAGGGAGCGTCGGCCAGAGGAGTTAGGCCAAGCTGGGAAGGCCCAATAAAATTCCCTTCTAGCATGACCACGGTGCGCTCAATCATATTGATCAGCTCGCGCACATTTCCCGGCCAGGGATAGACCTGCATGGCGGCAATGGCCTCGGGTAGGAAAAACACATCCTTGCGGCCATACACCTCTTTGGCTTGCTCCAAAAAATGCTGCGCTAAAAGCGGAAGGTCTTCCCCTCGCTCTCGTAAGGGCGGGAGCAAAAGGGCCACAACGTTCAAGCGATAGTAGAGATCTTCGCGAAATTCTCCCGCCAATATTTTTCGCTTTAGATCGGCATTCGTGGCCGCGATGATCCGCACGTCCACCTTCCGCACTTCGGTACCGCCTAGACGAAAAAAGGAACCATCCTGCAAAACGCGCAGAAGTTTCACTTGCAAGCTCACGTCCATTTCCCCGATCTCGTCGAGAAAGAGGGTGCCCTTGTCTGCCATCTCAAATAAACCCGGCTTCGAATTCACGGCCCCCGTAAAAGCGCCTCGCTCATAACCAAAAAGCTCACTCTCGAGCAAAGACTCGGGAATCGCACCGCAATTGACGGTCACTAGGCGTCCCGCTCGCGCGCTTTCCGCATGAATGGCCTTAGCCACCACTTCTTTGCCGGTGCCACTTTCGCCCTCGATCAGTACGGCTGCGTTTGTGCGGGAGAGCATCTTGATCGTGCGTTTGATTTGGGAAATGCCTGGAGAGTTCCCGATAAACATTGCCTTGCCACTGGGCTCGGTTCGTCGCTTGATCACGGCGTCTTGCACGCACTTCAAAAGAGTTTCGCGCCGCACGGGCTTGGCCAAAAAATCCACCGCCCCTAGCTTCATCGCGTCCACGGCCTCGCTCACAGTGCCGTAAGCGGTGAGCACAGCCACGGGCAGAGCCGCGTACTCTTTGCGAATCGATCGCAAAAGCTCGAGGCCGGAAACTCCCGGCATGCGGAGGTCCGTGAGCACGAGGTCAAAATTCATTTTGCGCACAAGAGTGAGGGCCGCCGCTGCCTGTTTGGCTGTGACCACTTGGTAGGCCTCTTGTTCTAGGATCCTTTGCATGGCCAAGAGATTGCTCTCTTCGTCATCCACTACAAGGATTTTTGCTCTATACCCTTCCACTGATTTTCTCCGGTCCTAAGGAATTGTAGCATGGGCAACCGCAAGGTGAACTTCGTTCCATGCTGGAATTGGCTGGTAAACGTCATGGACCCGCCATGGGCTTCCACCACCTGGCGAGAAAAGGTCAGGCCCAAACCAGTTCCTTGAGCCTTGCTGGTAAAAAATGGGGAAAAAATATTGCCGTGATCAGAGTCCTCAATGCCTTTGCCGTTATCCATCACGGTCAAAAGCACCTCTCGGGATTCCTCTTGGTGTTGGGTGATCACCCGAATGTATTTCGCCGCATTCGTGATCCCCTCAAAGGCTTCCGAGGCATTCTTGATCAAATTCCCCAAGACCTGAGAGATTTGCCCACGATCCACCGACACCTCTGGCAAGTCGCCAAGGTCACAGGTGAAGAAAATTCCCTTCTCGCGCAGCACAGGAGCATACAGATCATGCAATTCCTCGACGAGATCATTCAATTGCACGCCCGTTTTCTGCAAGCGGGGCGCACGGGAAAGGTCAAGGTAGGACTCTGTGACGGAGATCAGGCGATTGATCTCTTTTCGCAGGGGAGTAAGACTTTCACGAGCTTTGGTGTCCGTCCGCAGCTGCTCCTCGAGAAGCTCGGCATGGAGATTCAGGGCATTCAGGGGATTCCGAATTTCGTGGGCCATCTGCGCAGCCATGCGTCCGACCAATCCCAATTTTTCGGAGTGCAAAAGTTTTGCCTGCGTATTCTTAAGCTCCTCATTCTGGCGAGCCATTTCACTATGGGCGCGCTCTAGATTCTGTTTTTGGTCCCGCAAAAGCTTGCTGCTGTCGAGCAGGGAGGCGGCCATCTGGAAGCTCTCTCGAGATAAAGTGCCAATCTCATCGCGGGTCTCAGGCAGCTCTGCCAAATGCCGCACCACGGATTCACTTAAACCCCGCTCGGAAATATTGCGCATAGATTCGGCCAAGACCGTCAATGGGCGTAAGGAGCGAGCGAGCCAATAGGTAGTAAAAAATGCCGTCAACGCACAAACCCCGAGCATCAGCGTGAGAGCAAGGCTCACGTTCTGCAACTCAGACTGCATGGTCATCGAAGTGGCGCGCATTTCCTGATCTAGCTCCCGGATCAGGGTCTTGAGTTTCAGACGAAAATTTGCCCGCCGCTCGGAGAGGGCCGCCTCGTAGTTGGCGCGAGCATCCCAGTCGCGATAGAGCTTCTCTAGGATTTCGGAGGAAGATCGATAGGCGTCCTGGAGGGCAGCCACATTGTCCTGTAAAACCAGGCTACTATCCCCACGATTGAGCTGCCGTAAAAGATCCAAGCGTGAACTCAAGATGGCCTCAAGCGTGTCTTTGGGGCGCAAAATGCCTTCGCTAAGAGATTTATCGAGGTCAGACTCTAGCAGGTAAAAAGAGCTCTCTACCTGGTTTAGTGCTTTTAGGGCTGGAACGTAGACATCGTTCACGACGGCCATTTTCGTTTCCAGCACACGAAAAGTGCGTGCGCCATAGGCAAAAGCGATGAGCACAGCCAGGGAAAGAAGGCCAAAACCTAATAATACCTTTGACTTGAGCCGAAGAGCCAGACTACTCCCTCTCCTCTACCAACCAGGAAATTGCTATACCTGGCAAAAATCTTAACAACTTACTTGGGGCAGGGGCAAATCCTTTGTTTTTTCAAGAAATTCACGGATCTTGTCGATTGGTAACCGATGGACCAGGAAAAGCAAAAGCTTAAAATTTTGCTACTCTATCTGCCCAATTCGGAAGACGGGCAGCGATGGGAGAGGCTTGCCAAAGCTCTGCAAACCTTTGCCGACCTGGAAGTGGTCACCGATCCAAGCCCTGATTTCGCCACGCTTTTTCAGAATCGCGACCATATTTTTCTCGACTGCGCTTTAGCCGACTGGGCCAAGCTAACCGCCGAAAAAGTTCCCAATCTGACGTTGGTAAAAGTGGAGGGATTTGCCTGGAACGAGCTCGAGACCCGCACCAGCTACCTGCCTGCCCTACTCCAGCATTCTTGCTTTTTACTCGAAAACATCTCCGCCACCGACTTAGTGCGTTGCCTACATCTTTATCTCTTCCCCAAGCGCCTCATGGGAGCCACTCCGCTTTTCGAAAAGGGCTCCGTGATCATGGGGGAAAAAATCCAGAGCCTCGAGAATCTTGGCACCACCCTCGACAAACTTTGTGTCTACGTGGACCAGATGGATGGCTTTACGCTCAAAAATCGCCTCCTCGATCTGCGCCAAATGCTCTCGGCCGTCCTCAGCGAGAGTTTTTCTCAGGTGCAAAAAGTAGTGCACCCTTAT
>JAKFYM010000155.1 GCA_021730855.1 Bdellovibrionales bacterium | reverse complement strand
CAGCCCCTTGGCTGTCGTCGTTGCAGCGATCAGCCGAACGATGGTCTCGTAATCGCAGAGGGGCTGCCCGCGCCAGTTCGAAGAGATGAACGAGAAGAGACGATGTTCCACCTTATTCCATTTGCTGGTACCCGGCGGGAAATGACAGATGCGGATCTCCAAACGAGTGTCGGTAGAGAGTTTCTGAAGCTCTGTTTTCCATAGGCGCACGCGAGAACTCCTGCTGCCACCACCATCCGCATTGATATAAATTTCAGTCGCATTTGGATAGGCTTCTTCGCCAACCCCCTTTTTGCCGGATCTAATACAGGTGCGGACTTTTTGAAAATTCCCATCGGTGCTGAACCGGCCGGCCTTGGCCAGGCTTCGGCAAAAGCGGGGGCTCGACCAGGGATTCCCCGTTTGCACCACATGCAGGCGCGGCAAACGCGGGATCAAATATTCTGGGCTGCGGCCCGCGGTAAAACGCCCATCCGTCATGAGGATCACCGCTTTTTTGGGCTGCTTCCCGGCCAAAGCCTGTTTTTCAGCCATCAAGAGCCCTGCCTCAATATTCGTGAGCCCACGCGCCGGCACTTCCATAAAATCCTTTAGTACTGCGTAGACATCTTTTTTTACGCCGAGGGGTTTGATTAAGTTGGCGTCGGACTCAAAGGCAATCACCGAAAGATCTTCGGGGTCAAGCTGCAGGCAAAGCACGGCGAGGGCCACGGCCGTGAGGGCGAGCTTGCGGCCGGTCATCGAGAGGCTGGTGTCGATGCAAATGATCACTTCCGCACGGCGGGATTCGCGCCTCTCAATTTGTAAGGAGCCTAGGGTGGGATCCTCTTCCAGCGAGGCATCCAGGTCGAACTCTTCCTGAGGGTGCTGTTCCCAGGGTGCGTTCTTCATTGTGTAGGGCCTCGCCACTGAGCCGATAGCGGCCAACGCCTTGCGAACAATGGCGCGGATGGCAGCAGAACGGATCTTATCGCGGCGGAGTTCGTCGTGCAGTCGCTTCTTGAGTTCGTGGTAGTGCAGGGCTTTTTCCCAATCACTATCGGAAATATTTTCCACGATGCCATCCCCGTCATCGCTCAAGATCTCCGGCGGATGGAATTTGATTTCGGGCTCGCTCTCTTCGCCAGGCAGCTCGCCGGGCTCAAGTTCCACTAAGGGCTGCGGCTTTTTTTTTTGATCTGCTCGGCTGTTTGCTCGATGGCTTTCTGCACGCCCTGCTCGAGCCCTTCCTCGCTAAGCTCCACTCGCGTGGGAATGGCCAGAGTGGTGGCGCGCAGGAAATCGTCCCACTTTCCGCCCATCTCTTGGGCGATGTCGTAGAGCGAAAGGCCGGCGCGAATGCTGGCGCCTCGTTTGAATAAAGCGGAATTCCGGGTGGCCCGGACGAAATGCAGCGTCCACTCGAGGAGGGCATCGTTCGCCGCGCTCCGATAGGTGGTGGCGCCCTTCAAGATATCGCGCTCTTCGGCCTCGGCCTGGTAGGTGAGGGTGATGAGCTCGAAGCGGTCTAAGAGGGCTTCGCTCAAGTGGCTAGTGGCCACGAACTCCCGCGGGTTCTGCGAGGCCACCACGGTGAATCCTTCTTTGGCCTTTAGAGTGCCGATGCGAGGAACTTCGATTTTCCGCTCGTCGAGAGCGGGAAGGAGCACGTTTTGCACGCCCTCGGGCATGCGGTTGAGCTCGTTGATGAAGAGGATCGAGCCATTGCGCATGGCTTGGGCCAAGGGGCCATCAAAATAAGAATCGGCCCCATAACCCTTTTTTAAAACTGTGGGTGGATCGAACCAGCCCGTGAGCTTTTGCTCGGTATACCGAGAATCCCCATCCACGCGCACCACGGCACGACCCAAGAGCTCTGCCACGGCGGCGATCAGGAATGTTTTGCCCACGCCCACGGGCCCCTCCAGCAGCACATGCTTGCCGGTGCGCACGCAGTGCACTAGGTTCTCGACCTCAAACTCGCGGCCCACGAGTCCATATTTTTTATGGAGGGTGGTGAGAATCTCTTTGATCGGGGCACTAGCCTTCATTCTTTTTCCCTTTGCGGCGCAGGATCTCGTCTACTACATAACTTGCCACATGGGAGGGCAGGGTGCCAGGGCCAAAACCGGCATCGAGGCCGCATTCCACCGCCACGGGATGGTTGAGGCGTGGTCCGCCGGCCACAAAAATATACTTCTCGCGCACGCCTTTTTCTTCGGCGAGCCGCATGAGCTCTTTGAGATTGTCGATATGGCAATCCTTCTCGGTGACCACTTGGCTTACCAGGATGGCATCGGCCTTCACCTTAGCGGCGATCTCCAATAGCTCTTCGTTCAGCACCTGAGCGCCGAGGTTGCGGGCATCCACCATCGGGTAGCGCTCGAGGCCATAGTCGCCCTTATACCCCTTCATATTGAACATCGCATCGATGCCCACGGTGTGGGCATCAAAACCGGTGGTGGCTCCGATGATCACGATCTTGCGGCCGATCTTGTTTTTGATGAGGGCGTTGATTTCATCAAAGCTCTTAAACTCCGCCTCCACTTTCAGCACGCGGATCTTGGTGAAATCTACGGAATGAGTGGTGGCGCCGTAAGCCACAAAAAAACTAAACCCTTCCGAGGGCTTTTCCATCGCCACCACTTTCACGTCCTCGAATCCCATCTTGCGCATAAATTCGCGGGCAGCCTCTTCGGCTTCGGGGGAGGGATTGAGGGGCAGGGTGAAAGAGATTTGGGTGCGGCCGTCATTCATGGCATCGCCATAGGGCTTGAGATTCTTTAGGTCCACCATGCGCACCGAGGGGTGATCCGGAGCTCCGTAAGGCAGGAATTTGCTAGTCATACGCCTTCTTCTCCAGGCGTTCGAGAAAGGGGTTGAGGTAATGTTCTCCCCGCACAAACACCCCGGCATAGCCTTTGCCACCTTCTAGGCGGCGGCTCACTTCGGCGAAAGTTTTTTCTTCGATGGCTTGGAAGAGGCCCACCTTTTCAATGTGGCGGAGGAGCTTGAGCGAGTCATCGAGCACTTTCTTGGCCCACTTCTCGATCCTGCCATTCTTGCGGTACGTAATTTCTTCGCTCAGGTGCTCGGCACCACTAAAAATATAGTTGCAGCTTTTCAGCGCCATGAAGCGATCCCCGAGCAGGGGAGTGTGGATGGCTTCGGTGGGCATTCCCAGCAGGTGTATGCCCTGGTTGGTGAGCACGCTCACCAGATTGAAGATCGCATCATAGGTGTGGCTAAAAAAGATGTCGCCCTCCATATGACGAGTGGGCGGCATGTACTTCAGTGGTGCTTTGGGAAAAATATCGCGGGTCATTTGCGCGCGTGCGATTTCGAACAAGATCACATCGGGGTGCCAGGGATCCATCTCCATGGCGTGCCCGAGGCCCATATACTCTTCTTTCATATTGGCTTGGAGGGCGAAGCGCTCATTGATGAATTGGGACGAAAGAACTTGGTGGCCGTTCTCCACCGCATCGGCGGTGGTGAGGTAGTTGTCTTCGCCGGTGTTGATATAGATTTCCGATAGCGCGCACACCAGGCGGGAAAAATGCTGGTCAATCAGGGTGCGCTTCATATTGATGTCGCGGAAAAGAATCCCGTAGAGCGAATCACAGAGCAGGAGATCGAGCCGTTCCTGGGCGGCGATCGTGGCGATCTCCGGCATGCAGAGGCCGGAGGAATAATTGGTGAGACGGATATAGCGCCCGAGCTTTTCGCCCTCCTCATCGAGGGCCTTGCGCATGATGCGAAAATTTTCTTGGGTGGCGTAGGTGCCGCCGAAACCTTCTGTGGTGGCGCCATGGGGAACATAATCCAGCAGGGATTGGGCGGTGGAGCGGATCACGGCGATCGCGTCGGCCCCGGCCTGCGCGGCGGAGCGGCCCTGCACCACATCTTCAAAAATATTTCCCGAAGCCACGATCACGTACTTCAAAGGTGGTTTGCGAAAGCTTGGGTCTTGCGGGTCTTTTAAGCCCTTACGTAATTTGCTGCGCTCTTTGCGTTTTTGCGTGAGCGATTTGAGCCCGGCCACGGCCAAGGCATCCGCCTTTTTGCGAATGGCGGCTTCTTTTGCGAGCGGGATTTGGCTCAGGCGCAGCTCGCCCCCGGCCACGGCCGCGGCAATTTCTGCGGGACTTTTTCCTAGATGCAGGCAGGCATTGGCCATCCAATAACTCGCGCCCTGCTCGAGCACTTTGTCGGCTTGCAGCTGATCGATCACGATATTGGCGTAGGGATAAAACTGGTCGATTTTTTTATTGTGCTGGGCTTCGGAGATTCCCATCAATCGCAGCACCGAACGCTCGGTGGCCACGGTGGAATGGGCATCGATCATTTCACGAACGTCTTTCGCAATCTTTACGGCGATTTTTCTGCAGGCAGCGATTTTTTTTTGGTCAAGGGCGAGTTTCATAGAGGGCTTGTAAAATTGTACGAAGCTCCTCGCTCTCTCGCAAGAGCGAGAGCGTGAGTTCCGCATGTCCCTCTGCATAGCCATTGCCGATCATGAGTTGCACGTCGGCGGCCACGCCCTCTGCGCCCAGAGCGGCCGCGGTGAAGCTAGTGGCCATGCTGAAAAAATACACGGTACCCTTGGGCTTTGTGGCGAGAATGCAGCTCATCTCCGTGCCCGTCACATTTGCCACATTGATCACTAGGTCGGCCCCATCTCCCAGTGCCGCGCGAATCGCGGCCGATGCTTTCACGGCCTCGCGCGCATTGCCTTCAATCACCTCATCCACAAACGACAGTTGACGCAAACGCGCGCAAGCTTCAGGAGCATACTCAAAGGCCACAACCTTTCCGGTGGCCCCCGCACGCTTTTTGGCTTCGTACAAACAAAGCAAACCACTTTTGCCACCACCGCCCACGACAGCCACTTTCATTCCGGGCTGCACTAGCCGAGCCGTTTGCGCGGGAGCTCCGCACACATCCAAGGCCGCTAAGGCTAAGCCCTCTTCTAGATCGTCTGGGAGCTTGGCGGCGATTCCGCTATTGAAGAGGATCGCTTCGCCCTCCACCTCGAGTCGTTCCATTTCCGGAAGGATGCGCAGGAGTTTGGTGATCTTGAGCGGAGTGAGGGTGAGAGAAACAAGGGTGGCCACGCGATCGCCGGGCTTGAGGGCTTTGAGATCAGGATTCGTGACCTTGCTCCCGACCTTCTTCACCGTGCCGATGAGCATTCCACCCGAACCAGTCACGGGATTCTGCAGCTTGCCTCGTTTGGCGATCACCTCCAGGATGGCGGCACCGGTGCGGGCGCTGTCCTGGCCATGGCTTTCGAAAAACTGGTGGAAGCTGGCGGAGTCTACATTCAAAGAGCTCACGGCAATCAGCACTTCTTCTGGCTGCGCGGGAAGCTCCGCATCGAGGCGCAAGGCCTGCTGGGGAAGCGCTCCCGCGGGCTCCAGCACTCGGTGCAAGCCAAGGTGACGATCAGCCGCGGGCACGTTCTGCCTCCCGCACTCGGTCTTCCGCGATGCGGTTGGCTACAAGATTGGTGGGTTGTTTGTCACGAGCCGAAACTTCCAAAATATTTTTGATGGTCTCGTAAATCTTGGCCACATGGGCATAGGCCTTATCGCGATTGTAGCCCTCACGCTCGTGGTAGATATTGATGAGGCCGCCTGCATTGATGGCATAGTCGGGCGCGTACATGATCCCGCGGCGGAGCAGCTCTTCCCCTTCCTTTTCGGTGGCGAGCTGGTTGTTGGCAGCACCGGCAATCACTTTGCATTTAAAGCGACCCAGCGTCTGGGCATTCACCACCGAGCCCAGGGCTCCGGGAGAAAAAATATCGCAGTCCACATCGTAGATGGCCTCGGGATTGACCACCTGGATGTTGAATTCCTTGCGGGCACGCTCCACCGATTCGGCTTGGATGTCACAGCCGGTGACCAGAGCTCCTTCTTGGTGGAGGTATTTCAAAAGATGGTAATTCACGGCCCCCAAGCCCTGGAGCGCCACTTTCAGGCCCTTCAGAGATTTTTCGCCAAAGGCTTTTTCCGCGCAGGCAAGCATGCCGTTGTAGACGCCCCAGGCAGTCACCGGGGATGGATCTCCGCTGGAATTGGTTTCTCCCGCGATGCCGAGGATGTGCGAGGTGCGGCTCTTGATCGTTTTGAGGTCGCTGGAATCAATGCCCACATCTTTGGCGGTGATATAGTGGCCCTTGAGGGTCTCCACAAATTCCCCAAATCGGCGCAGCAGCTCGGGGGTCTTTTGCGAAACGTCGCCAATAATGATGCTTTTTCCGCCCCCGAGAGGAAGGTGCGAGATCGAAGCCTTGAAGGTCATGCCTTTGGAGAGGCGAAGCACATCGGTGAGGGCTTCGTCCTCATTGCGGTAATTCCACATCCGGCAGCCACCGGTGGCTGGGCCCAAAGCAGTGTTGTGAAGCGCGATGATGGCTTTTAGGCCCACCTTAGCATCATGGCAAAACAAGATTTGCTCGTAATTATCGGCCTGGATCTTTTCAAACACTGCCATCTTCCCTCTCCCGATCTCGTAGGATGGTAACCAAAACCCTGGAACAATTATGTCCGGTAAGCCGTCTCTTTCTCGTTACTTACTATAGGGTTACCCCAGGTGTAACCGCTTTTTTCTCCCTGTACAAATTTTCGTCATGTGATGTAACATATTGAAATTTAAGGGAAAGTGCGGAAACTGGCCCCTCGACTGTTCGCTTTTTTGGCAGCCCTGCCTAGTTTCTACACAATCGGCCTGTTGGGATTTTCAACACTTTTCTGGGGCGCCAAGCCTAAGTGCCTAAAACACCTAGTCTTTTCTCTTACCCAAGATCCTTGGCATTGGGGTTGCAGACTATTCCGGTAAGGTACTCTATTCGGAGAATATAGCACCCCAACCAGACCCCTAGCTTGTGGGAAATCTGGTCAAAAAACGGAGAGAGATATGAAATACGCGAAACGTGAAAAACAAATCCAGGCCCTTCTGATAGGCAGTTTGTTGGCTTACAGCCCAAACCTAAGTGCGCAGGCATTGACCGCGCAAGTAGGAACCAGCTTGCAGAATATCAAAGCCCTTTCCCCTGATTTTATGCCCATCGTTCGAGGAACTGAACTTAGCCTCACTGGATCTGTGCCCGAGCGTTGCTTGGCCGGAGCAACGGTCAATTACAACTCTGGCGCGGGAAACTCTCACCAGGTGCAGCTGAACTTCACAGCCCCTGATTGCGTGCCTTATAAAGCGCAACCCGAAGATTCAGACACTAAGGTAGATCTTGCAGGAACTGTCCGCATCCAGTTGAACTCCCGCGTTTCTGGGCCCGTAGTATTGTCTTATCGAGCTCCAGGTTCTATCGAGCGCCCAGATTTGGCAAAAGCAGATGCTTTGATTGGTCTCGACGGTGCCCCCCTTGTTATCCAGGGAACTGATGAAATCGCCCAGAATGAACTGGAAGGAGCCAGACAGGCAGCGGAAGCTCGTCAGCAGGAACAACTAAGTCTCCTCGGCCAACAGCAACGTGAACTCCTTTCCAACTTGGATGTTCGCTGCGCCAATGGCGACTACCAAGGCATGGTCAATCTATTCACCGACGCTAGCCGCGCCGGTTGGATCCAAGACCTTAGCGCAAGTTTGATCAAAATGAACTCTTCCTACGAAGCGTCCTTCTCTGGCAAGCTCGCCGATGCCGAGACTGCTGAGGAAGCCAAAGAAGTGCTAGAGTCTTTCTTGGTAGCGGCTGCCCAGTATGGCTGGGACGAAGATAAACTCAACGACCAGTACGTGAACAAACGCTTTGATCTCTTGAATAACTCCTTGGAAGATTTCAATGCCGGCGACCTCAAGGCCGCGGAATTCTACTCTCAAATAGATTCTTGGCACAAAGAGCTCCGCAGCTTAGACCGCAGGCTCTACCGTGAAAATAAGAACGACTTGGTCAGCCTATATAGCGAACTCGCTTCGAAAATGATCAACGACGGTGAGTATGAAGCCGCGGAACGCTACTTCGACAAAGCTAAAGTATTGGCTGGAGCAGGCAGCGACGAATGGAAGGCCATCGAGAATGCCCTGATCGAAATGTACGCCGAAGCCTACAAAACTTGCGTAGACGGCAATCCGATGAAAGCCGCCACCTGCGAAAGCAAATTCTTGAAGCCCGCCCAGCGCCACGCCCAGGCTGTGGGACGCGAACTTGCTGAAGATGCACGCGGGAATGAAGAAGCCGCAGAAGCGTACCAAGCTTTCCAAGCCGACTATATCCAGACTTTCGGTGCTGGATCGGCGCTGAACATCCAGAGCTACGGACGCCATACGCCCCAAGCTATCGGACAGTTCGAACAGTACAAACAAACTGCGATGCAGACGGCTTGGCAGCAAGCGATGATGCAGCAACAACAGCAGTACATGAGATCTATGCAAGGCGGCGGCATGATGAGCCAAGGCCAGCAAGGATTCGGAATGTCGGGAATGTTCCGGTCCTTCTAGAATCTGAGAAAACAAGCGAAGAGAGGCTCCTTAGGGAGCCTCTTTTTTTTTGCCCTATTTCTAAAAAACAGTGGCCGCAGTGAACGAAAGAGCAGTGGCGCGATCTGCAGGGCCGCTATGTAGGTTGGTGTTGGTGTACTTGAAGAAGGGGCCAGGAAAGAAAAGCCCGAGGTCTGCGCCAAAAGAAATGTTCTCGTCCCAGTTGTAGCGGGTGCCGAGGTCGAACTCGAAGCCCATATTGCTGTCCTGGGTGGTGGTCGACGTGAACCAGGTGCGGGTGCGGTGGTTGTAGAAATCTTTTCCAGCCTGCGCGGTCTCGTTGGCTTGAGCCCAGACCAAACCAAAGTTCAGGCCCCACTGCTCCCAGCGTTTTTCCGAAGAGAACATGATGTACTTCGCATTGGTGATGGCGGCGTCGTAGGGGGAAACCGTATTGGGACTATAAGAAGTGGGGCTGGTGGCGGTGCCTTGGCTCACAGGAATCGCATCCGGATTGGCCGCCCCAAAATTGGAAAGATTGTAGTTGAAGAGAATCTGGCCCAATTTGTAGGAGCGATGGAACTGCAGGGCAGTGAAGCTGCTGCCACGGCTACCTGTGGTGGCCGGTGCCTGCCCGGGGGCACTTCCTAATTTCAGGGAATGCTTCCAGGTGTCGTATTTCAGGGCCGACTCCACGGCCACTCCGGTGGCGCGATAGGTATTGCGGGAGCCCACTCCATTCACGTCGCCGATTAGGCCGGTATAGATTGGCACCTCGGCGCCGAGTTCAAAACGATTCCAAGATTTTTTGGCATAGAGATCAAACATTTTGAGGTTCATGCCGTTGTTGCCACCGGCAAACACAGTGGCGCCGGATGGAAAATAGTAGGCGTCCTGCGCATCTGTAGCATTGCGTTTGTAATAGAGCGCGCCGGCTTCCAGGTCCTCTTCTGGATTCTCGTACTTCAAGCCCAAGCCGTAGTCGGTCACATCGTCGGAACCTTGCAGCACCACATTGGTGAGAGGGTTGCGAGCGCCCGCGAGGTTCGAGCCCATGCTGTTTTTTGCGTAGAGAGGCATGAGGCTTAGATAACCGAATTTAGAAATGAGGCGAATGGTGTCGGATGTGCTTTGGTAGCGATCGAAGGTGCCGTCGCCGGAGTTGAAAATCACCCCGAGGCCCCAATGCATAGGAGCGCGCCCTACTTGCAGGGTTCCGAAATCAGTATGCACGTCCAGCCAAAGGCGAGAGACACTCAGGGTGAGATCGTCTTTGCCAGTGCTGAAAGAATTATTGCGGTCGTGGCGGGGAATGCCGCGGCCAAAAAAACCGGCGATCGGATCGCCCACATTCCATTCGGAGCGCACGATCACGTTGTCATTCACGAGCACGCGTGGCTTTAGTCTCATGAAGAAGCTAGAGAAAGTGGCGCTCTTTTGCCCTTGGCCCGGAATGTATTCACCCCCGTGACCCGAGTTGGAATAGCCGGGAGCAGAGAGATCGAGCTGGTAGTTATGAAAAAAGGTGTGGTCGGCGCGGAAATAACCAGCCCAATCTAGGGTGAGCGCCTTGGCTTCGAAGCTAGCAGTGAAGGCCAGGAGGGCGAGCCCTAGAGAAAATTTGTTTAAAACACGCCGATTCATGGAGGACCCTCTTTTTGTTATGCGCCGCAGAAATTTGGGGGCGTAATAAGCCTCCATATAAGTCTGTGATTTGGGTGCAAGTCAAGGTAAAACCAAAGCTAATCGCGTCTATGACAGCGCACATCTGTGCGGCGATGGCGGAAATCCTCGAGGAGAAATGAAGAAGATTGCGTGGAAAGCCTGGCTCCGTCGGTTCGGCTGGGCCGCAGCTATTGGAGCCGTGGTTTTTGTGGTGGCTGTCATTCTCGGCATCCGCTCCATTTCGGAAGAGCTAGATTCTAAATTTTTTCAATCCTTTGATTCCGTGCCCACCCGCGTCTATTCCGCGCTCTATCGGCTTCGCCCGGGCACGGGAGCTTCGGTGGAGGAGCTGCGGTTTCGTTTCAAGGAGCGCGACTATCGCGAACTAGCCCAGCCCGACGAAGTGCGCAGCCCGGGAACGTTTGCTCTCCAAATAGTCGAAGGGCGGCCCGTGGCCTTGGCTTTTTTCACGAATGATTTTCCTTATGCGCCCGCAGTGAAGGAAGTTTTGTTCGGAAATCCGCAGGCAAACACCGGTCCCGCACGTTTCACCGTGAGCTGGGTTGATGGCCGCGCCACCGAGGTGCATGGACCGAGCGGAGAGGTGATCCCTGAAGCAGTGCTGGAGCCCGTGCTGGTGGCCCAGCTCAACCAGGGCAATGTGGAGGCACGCAAGACGCTGCCACTAGCGCAGATCCCGCACACCTTGATGAAGGGCATCGTGCTCACGGAGGACCAGCGTTTTCTCGAGCATGGGGGCATCGACCCACGGGGCATCCTGCGGTCTATTTATGTGAACCTGCGCTCCGGTGGCTACGTGCAGGGAGCGAGCACCATCACCCAGCAGCTGGCGCGCAATATCTACCTCACGCGCCAACGCACCATCACGCGTAAGCTCAAGGAAATGGCCGTGTCCATTTATCTCGAGTTGAATTTCTCCAAGGACCAGATCCTCGAGAAATACTTAAATGAAGTTTATTTTGGACAATCGGGCAGCGTGGCGATTCACGGAGTGGCCGAAGCCGCAAAGTTCTATTTCAACAAGACCCTCGATGAACTTTCGATCGCCGAACAGGCCTTGCTGGGCGGAATCGTGCGCGGCCCGTTCTATTATTCTCCCTTCCGCCACTACGAGCGCGCCAAATCCCGCCAGGAAATCGTGCTTGGGAAAATGCTCGAAGCGGGAGTGATTACCGCGGACGAACACAAAGCGGCCGTGGCCGAGAAGCTAAAATTCGCCCGAGTCAATCCGGTGCAGAATACGGCGCCCTATTTCACCGATATGGTGCAAGCCCAGCTCCTGCGGGATCTGCCCGAGCAGGAAGTGGTGGGCGCGGGCTTCACGATCTTCAGCACTCTCGACACCTACCAGCAGCGCCTAGCCGAAAAAAGCGTGGCGGACGGAGTGGCGGCCGTAGAGGCGAAGATCAAACAATACGTAGAGAAGCGCAAAAAAGACAAACCCGAGGAAGAGGAAGCGCGGCTCGTTCAGGGCGTGTATGTGGGAGTGGATCCCACGAACGGGCAGCTCCTGAGCCTCGTGGGTGGGCGTTCCTACGAGGAGTCCAACTACAATCGGGCCCTGCTCATGCGCCGGCATATCGGCTCGCTGGTGAAACCCTTTGTCTACCTCGCAGCCCTAATGCACGGGACAAGTCCCGATGGCACGCCGGTGAACGCGATCTCGAAGTACGAAGACAAACCTTTTACGTATAATTACGACGAAAAGACATGGACCCCGAAAAACTACGACGAAGAGTTCGCCGGAGTGGTGACCATGCGCTATGCCCTGGCGAACTCCATCAACACCGTGGCCGCCCAGGTGGCAATCGCCACGGGACTCGACAAGGTGGCCGAAGTGGCGATGCTGGCGGGCATGGGAGACAAGATCCGGGCCTTGCCCAGCCTCTCGCTCGGCGCGGTGGAGCTCGCCCCGCTAGAGATCGCCGAAGCCTATACCACCTTGGCGAACTTTGGGGTGCGCAGGGAGCTCACCTCTACTTTAGTGGTGGTCGATGATGGCGGCCGGATGATCGCACGCTTCCAAGCGCGGGAAGAGCGAAAGCTGCCCCCCGAGGAAACGGCCAATCTCGTGAATCTCATGACCTCCGCCTTTGAAATCGGAACGGCGCGCTCGGCGCGGGCCGGAGGCTTTAGCTGGCCGGCGGCGGGAAAAACCGGGACCACAAATGAGTATCGCGATGCCTGGTTCGCGGGCTTCACGAAAAAGGTCCTGGGAATCGCCTGGATTGGCTTCGATCGTGATGACGAGATCGTGCGCCGCCACCGAACCGCCCTCAAGCTCACGGGCGCCACTGCGGCCTTACCTGTTTGGACCTCGATCATGAATGCGTTGCACCGGGGCCAGGCCGGGGAAGCTCTTTCTTACCCGGATGGAATCCTACGCAAGTTAGAGGTAGACTTGATTTCTGGGGGCAAGGCGAACCATCGCTGCATGGGTGATAGCGTGGTGGAAGAGACCTTCACGTACCGCAATATGCCCCATTTTGAGTGTAATTAACCTTTATTTACGGATGGAATAATGGGTCCAGTGCACCAACCGGAAAAGAAGCGGCGAATCTCCCGCGAGCGAATGCGTCTCGCCACCTATCGGGTGAAAGCTCACTTGTGGTCGGAGAAAGAAGAAACGCTATCGGGTTTCGTTTTCCTTGGCGATCTTCAAGATGTCGGAATCAATGTGTACTTGAATCGCCGTCTGGCGCCCGGCATGGCGGTACGCTTTTCCTTGGAGCGAGAAGATTCTTATTCTTATCGCGGAATCGTGGTGTGGTCGGGACAGTTCACGATTGCGCAGAAATTTGTGGGCCACGAAGCGCTGAAGTTCCGCTCGGGCATACGCTGCCTTTTTGGGTCTGAGGCGGAACGCCAACGCTACTTGGCTTTTGTGCGGGAGCTGAAGAAGCGGACTACCGAAATTAAGATGGGTCTCTAAAACTGGCCCCTTAGCCTGTTGATAAATTCTGGGCTCTCCCCATAGGAATTGGCCAGGACCTTGCAATTCCCGCGGCTCTTATGCCCCGAAACTGCCCTCATTGCGATTCTAAGAAGATTAGCGGTTCATATTTTGTCCGCTTTGGTTTCTTTTTTCGCTCCTCCGACTCCCGCTACATCCAGCGCTATCGCTGCGTGAGCTGCCGCTTCACTTGCTCCAACGCCACCTTCAACGCCTGGTTTCGCCAGAAAAAAAGACAAAAGAATCATGCCCTGCGCATGCGCCTCGCTGGCGCAGGGTCCTTGCGCAGGGCTGCGAAAGACCTTCATCTAAATCGCAAAACGGTGGCGAGAAAACTCGCAGCCTTAGGCTTTGAAGCCGCCTTCCACCTCAAAAAAGGGAACCTGGAAAAGCCAAAAGCCAGGGTAATTGAGTTTGATGACCTAGAAACCTTTGAGCACACTAAATGCAAACCTCTCTCGATCACTCTCGCCGTAGAGAGCAAAACAAGACGCATCCTAGGCATCGAAGTCTCGACGATAGCCGCGAAAGGACTGCTTGTAGAGAAGGCCAAGAAGTATGGACGCCGCCCCGATGGTCGTTCAAAGGCACGCGCTAGGTTATTCCGTGATCTGCAAGAGATGGTCGTAGAGGATGTGCTGATAAAGTCCGATAGTAACCCTCACTACCGTAAAGACGTTTTGAAGTACTTTCCCAAAGCGAAGTACCGGCAGTATGAGGGAAAGCGAGGATCCCTTGGCGGTCAGGGGGAGCTAAAAAAGACAAAATTTGACCCGCTCTTTAGTCTTAACCATACCTGCGCGATGTTTCGCGCCAATGTGAATCGGCTTATTCGCAAAACCTGGTGCACCACGAAGCGTGCCGACCGTCTTTACGCGCACCTCATGATCTACGCTCACTACCATAATCAGAATTTAGGCTAAGACAGGCGCTGAAACTCACACTTGCGTTTTACTGTCTCCAAAAATCAACAGGCTAAGGGGCCGGTTAGCGGTTGTTACGAAAGTACTTCCAGTCCACCTCAAACAGCCGCTGATAAAAAGCCCCCACCTCGGGGCTATCCACAATCACCGCCGTCTCGCGATTGTTTTTCACCGAGTTCTCCACCCAGTTAATGGAGGAGATTAGTGTTTTGCGGCCATCCACGATCATGCCTTTATTGTGCAAATTGCGAATCCCCTCTTTGGTCAGATAAAAAAAGCTGGTTTGCAGGTCGAGGCTCTCGGCCGCGGCCACTGCCCTGAAATGTTCGAGTAGGGCGCGGTTGCTGCGGGTGTCGGGCCGCTTTTCTTCGGTCGAAAACGAAAGGGGGGATTCGAGCCAGCAGAGATCTTGCCAGAGGTGCAGGAGGCCTTGCCAGGGATCATCCAATTCTTCCCTCTCGTCCTCAACGAGGGTGGCTTTCGTGCGAAAGGGAGAAAAGAGCGGGTTCAGGAGCACACGAACGCGCAGGCCCCGGCGAGCGGCCGCAAGCACGGCATCGGCGAGGGGGCTGGGATCACTATCAATTGTGCTGCCAGTTCCGCCCCAGTGCGGGGAAAAGCTGAGCGCCTGGATTTCGATGGATTCCTCCGCGGAGTGAAGGGCACCGAGAATGGCGCGGGTGGTGGCGGAACTATCATCGGGGCTCACCACGCGCTCGAGGGCAAAAATCCCCTTCATCGAAGCGCGGCGACGCGGGAGGTAGGTGCCGTCGGTTTCCGACTCCTTGGGTTTATAGTCGGGATCAAGCAGGGTGTATTCCGGCAAAGCCCCATAGGGAACAAGATCATTGTATCCGGAGGTGGGGGCGGTGTCGGAGGCGAAAATATTTAGGTAGTCCCGTGCCAGATCGGAGTTTTTCACGGAGATCACCCAGCCGCGGCTGCCCACGGTGCCCGTGGGCGAGAAGCCGTTGTTGGCGAAATTCTCGCTGCTCAGGAAAACCGTCTCTTCGTCGACGACCAGATACTTCGCGTGCAGGAAACGGAAGCGGCGGTCGTCGCGCGGGCCGGTATCGGAATGCAGGTAGATGACCTTGCCGCCGGCGTCTACAATGAGTTTCGCTATATATAGTTC
>JAKFYM010000318.1 GCA_021730855.1 Bdellovibrionales bacterium | reverse complement strand
GAGCGACATCTGCAAGGGCACGATACTAAATAAAATTACTTGCTCCACGGGGAGCTGTAAAAAGAGCTTGGCGCCAAGGCCCGATAGCACGATGAAGGCCACGAGCGGGAGGAGCGATCTATCCCGAAGACGCAAGCCGCAGAGCCGCAGGAAAATTCCGCTGCCGATGGCGGCGAGCAGGAATTCTTGGTGCACATCGGGAGCGAGAAAGAGCGCGCCGAGGCCCAGCAGGCCGCAGGCGAGGGCGGTGAGGGGGGAGACAAGGCGCAGCTTCATCTCTCCTCCTTGGGCAGAAGGGCCAGCGCATCGAGGGCGCGGACTTTTCCGAGGATGCGGCTGTGTTCGCCCTGGTGGCTGAGCACGAGAGCGCTATGCGACTGCAATTTTCCGGCAGCGAGGCAGATCCGGCGCTCGAGCTCGGGGCCGGGGCGATCCCAATCGAGGCGCACTTCTTCTTCGCTGGCGAGGCGGCACAAAGGGCGGGCGTAGAGGGCCAGGGTGCGCGCGCTCGAGGGCCAGTGCACCCGCTGGAGGTCGGAGCCTGCGGGCACTTCCTCTAACTCTCCTAGGAGATGGTCCCACTCCTCGGCGGGAAGTTGGGGGCGCGCGCCTAATTTTTCCTCTATGGCCGCGGGCCAAACAATGCGTGATCCGGGTTCTTCGAGGATCCGCAACTTGCGGGCGAGGCCAAAGGGAAAGCTGGTGGCCACGGCGAGGCCCTGGAAGCTGTGTTTTCCACGCGCTTGTAAGCGCTGCCGAGATCGCACCCGCAGCCTGGCACGGCCGGGCACCAGAAGGAGAAACACCAGAGAATCGAAGTTTTTTCCGTCCCATTCCCCGATTTCCACGCAGTAAAGCGGGAGCCAACCGCGATTCTGCACCAGGAGGCGATCCGCGGATTCGCTTCCCGCACTTGCCTGCGTGAGCAGCCGCGCCACTTGGATGCGCGAGACGGTCCATTCGGAGAGCACGCCCGAGACCAGGAGGGAGGAGAGCAAAAGGCTTTCGAGAAGATAGAGAACGTTATTGTTCGACTGGATGGCAAAAATGCCGAGCAGGAGGGTGAACACAAGGTACCAGCCACCGCCGGTGGAGAGTTCGAGGCGGCGGTTCTTAGACCGGAGGAGCGACTCGGTCCACCGCATCGCGCACCATTTCTTTCCGCTGCTTTGCTTCGATTTCCAGGCCACGCAGGCAAAGGCGATGGGCAAAGAGGGCCGGAGCGAGGGTTTGGATGTCCTCTGGCACGGCAAAGTCTCGGCCTTGCAGAAAGGCGCGGGCCTTGACGGCATCTAAAAGCTGTAAGGTGGCTCGCATCGAGGCGCCGAAGGTCACGCCCTCAATCTTGCGCACTTCGGCGGCGATCTTCTGGGCGTAGGGGAGGAGGCTCTCTTCTATGAACACCGAGCGCACTCTCTTTTGCAGAGCTAAAAAGTCTTCCAGGGCGAGTGGCTGGTTTTGTTCTTTGGCCACGAGCTGGGTGTTGTGTTTTTGGTAGAGCGACAATTCGGTCTGCGCATCGGGCAGGTCGAGCAGGATGTGCATCATGAAGCGGTCGAGCTGGCTTTCGGCCAGGGGGTAGACGCCATGGAAATCCTGGGGATTCTGCGTGGCCACCACAAAAAATGGGTTCGGCAGCGCATAGCTCACTCCGTCTACGGTGACCTTTTGTTCGGCCATGGCTTCGAGCAGGGCGGCCTGGGTCTTGGCGCTGGTGCGGTTGAGCTCGTCGGCTAGGAGCACGTGGCAGAAAATGGGGCCGGGCCGGAATTCGAAATCAGCGGCGCCTGGCTTGAGGCGCAGGACCCCCACAATGTCACTGGGCAAAAGATCGCTGGTCATTTGCACGCGATGAAAGGTCCCTTGAAAAAGCGTGGCCATTCCTTGGGCGAGGGAAGTTTTGCCCACTCCGGGAGGACCTTCAAGCAGGATATGGCCCCCGGCCAAAAAGGCCGTGAGCGCTAAGTCCACCGCTTCTTCTTGTCCCAGGACGAGTTGGCGCAGCTGGGCACGCATTTCGGAGAGATTCGGGGCGGAGGCGAGAGAAGGGGAAAGCATCCTTCTTTTATCGCTGTTTTCGCTCCCGCTCTCAAGAAAAAGCCACACACGGAAACGGTCGCTTGCGGCCGGTCGCGCGAGCAGTTATTTTTGGGAAGATGAAAAAACTCAAGATCCTGATCGTGGCCGGGGAAGCGTCGGCGGACTTGCATGCGGGCCACCTGATCGAGCGCCTGCGCGCCAAGGCCGAGGTGGAGCTGATCGGGATCGGAGGAGATCATTTGCAGCGCCTCGGGCTGCGGCCGCTGCGTCACGCCCGCGATATGGCGGTGGTGGGGCTCACCGAGGCCTTGCGGAAGGTGCCGCAGACCTTGCAGCTTTTTCATGAGCTCACGAACCTTGCCGCCCAGGAGAAACCAGATTTTGTTTTGCTTCTGGATTTGCCGGACTTCAATTTGCGCCTGGCGCCGCGCCTGAAGCGCCTAGGTTTGCCGATCATTTATTATATTTCTCCTCAGGTGTGGGCTTGGCGTTCCAAACGGGTCTATGAAATGGCCCGTAATTTGGATTTGCTGCTCACCATCCTTCCGTTCGAAGCGGCCTGGTACAAAAAAAATGCGCCGGCGAATTTGCGCACCGAATATGTGGGCCATCCCGTTCTGGAAGAGATCCCGGACCTTCCCTATGAGCCGGAGGAAAAACGTTTGGCACTTTTGCCCGGAAGCCGCGAGAGCGAGTGGAAAGGGCTTTTTGGCCCGATGGTCGGAGCGGCGGCCCTGCTCCACCGCGCCGATTCGGGGTTGCGATTTGTGTTGCCCTTGGCGGAGCCTTTGCGCGAGAGCGCGCTGGTGAAGGATTTTTTGAGCAAAGAGGGAGAGTATGGAGACGCGCTCCGCTCGCTTGGAGAGGCTTTGCAGGTGGTGCAGCAGCCGGCCCATGAGTGTTTGCGTTTTTGCAAGGCGGCTTGGATCGCCTCGGGCACGGCCACGCTCGAGGCCGCGATTGTGGGGATTCCGATGGTGGTGGCCTATCGCGTGAGCACCGTCACGGCCATGGTCTTTCGGCATCTCGTGCGCTACCAGGGGCCGGTGGCCATGGTAAACTTAATTCATTGTGGCTTGGGCGCAAGGGAGCGCTTGGTGCCGGAGATCCTGCAGAATGAGGTGGAGCCTCACACCCTGGCGTCGGCAATGCGGGAAGTGACTACGGATCTCGCTTGGTGGCCGATGCGCGTGAAGCTCGCGCAGACGCGCAGCCTGCTCCAGGGCCCGAGCCTTCCGCTCGACAATGCCGTGAAGGCGATCCTTAGCTTTCTTGAGGAGCGCGCATGATTGCGGGCCTGCGGGAATGGGCGTATCGCGCGCGCTGGATCGAATCGGTGCGCTTGCCGGCCTATGTGGTGAGTGTGGGAAATTTGTCGATGGGGGGAACGGGAAAGACCCCCTTCGTGATCCTGCTCGCCGAATGGGCCCGAAGCCAAGGTTTGCGCACCGCTATTTTGTCGCGGGGGTATAAGCGGCAGGAAAAAGATGTGCAAGTGGTAGGCCCTGGCGCACCCTTGCCGCCGGTGGAGGCGCTCGGAGACGAGCCCTGGATGATGCGGGCGCGGGTTCCCGAGGCTGCCTTGCTCGTGCATCCCGATCGCGCGCGCTTGGCGCCGGCGCATTGGGCGGCCCTAGGTCGGCCGCAGCTCGTGCTGCTCGACGATGGCTTTCAGCATTGGAAGGCGCAGCGCGACCGCGACGTGGTGATGCTCGATGCCACCGAATCTCTCTCCCAGGCCACCTTGCCTTTTGGTCGTTTGCGCGAGAAAGCGCAGGCCCTCGGGCGGGCGGAATTGGTGGTGATCACACGGGCCAAAATGGTGAGCGCGGAAAAACTGCAGGCCCTACGCGCAGAGATTCTTCTTCACGCCCGTCACAAGCAGCTGCCGGTTTGGAAGCGCTCCACCGCCCCCTTGCGCATTCTCGCGGCGGATTATGAATTCACCGGATTCTTCCGGGCGAGCGATGGCCAGCCCTGCGCTCGTCCTCAGGAGAAAAGCTTTCTGCTCGCTTCGGGCATCGCCAAGCCGCAGGGCTTGCGGTTCCTAGCGCGCAATCTGGCCCTGCCGGTCGCGGAGGAGCTCTATTTTCCCGACCACCATCCCTTGGGCGAGGCCGACAAAAAACGCCTCGAGCATGCGGCCACGCGCGGGCAGGCTGTGCTGATGACCGAAAAGGATTGGGCGCGGTGGGCGGGTTTTTTCCAAGGCGGACCGAAGGCCTATGGCCTGAGTGTGCGCCTGAAATTTCTCGACGAGGGCGAGGCCCTTTTGCGGCAGTTTCTTGCGGAGGTGATGGAGGGCGCTTGTTCTATCTAGCCCTGGCCGCACTAAAGCTACAGGCCTATGCTTTGTCCTGGCTTCCACGCCCGTTCTTTCTTTTCCTCGGCCGCAGGCTGGGAGCTTTCCTCGCTTTGGTGAAATTCCGTTCGGCGATCGTGGAGGAAAATCTAGCGCGCGCCTTCCCCGAAAAATCTGCGAGAGAGCGCGAGGCCCTCGCCCGCGCCCAGTACCAGGAATTCGGCATTTTGCTCTTAGAGATCTTTCGCTCTTTTTACCGGTATGCGGATTTTGTCGAACGCAATACCGAGGTGCGGGACGTGCATCACCTGCAAGAAGCCTTGGCCCAAGGGCAGGGGGTCTTTGTGATGACGGCGCATTTGGGAAATTGGGAGGTGCTCACGGCTTCTGGCCCCGCGCTTTTTGGCACGGGGGTGACGATGGTCACCAAGGAGCTCAAGCCGAAGTGGTTGCACCGGGTGGCGGAGGTCACGCGTAGCCTCGTGGGGGTGCGCATGGCTTGTGAGCCGCGGACCATGCCGTCCATCCTGCGGGCGCTGAAACAAAAAGAAATCGTCGGTTTTGTGATGGACCAATTCACAGGCGCGCCCTTCGGAGCCCGCGTGCCCTTTTTTGGTGTTCCCGTTGGCAGCCAGATCGCGCTCGCCACCTTGGCCTTGCGTACACGGAGCCCCGTAGTGCCCGCCCTGGCCGTGCGGCAGGCGAACGGGAAATACCTGATCCGCTTTTATCCGCCTCTTCCGCTCGTGGAAGACGAGGATTTGGAGCAGGCTATCCTCAAAAACACCGCGAATTACGTGCGTTTTGTGGAGGGCTGGGTGCGAGAGTTCCCCACCCAGTGGCTTTGGGTGCACCGAAGATGGAAGGGCGATCTTTCTCCCTTGCCTCTTCCTACTTTCGGCGAGATGCTAAAATAAATTTTATGAGACATTGCGCCCTTTTTTTGTTGTTGTGCACTTCCTGTGCGAGTTCTTCCATCCTACAAGTCCCCGATGAGGACGACTTTGCCGTTCCCTCCTCCATCGCCGAGCAATTTGTGGTGAGGGAAGAGACCGTGGCTCCGGCGCCGGCTTCGGTGGTGGTGCCCGAAACGCCTAAGAAACAAAAAGGCAAAACCAAGCCCGTGGCCGCGAAGAAGAAAAAAATATGGGAAAGCCGCTGGACCATGCCGCCCATTTTCCACACCGGCGAACTCTACCGTTTTGACATCACCTATTTTGGGGCCACGGCCGGCGAACTTGAGCTCGAGCTCTTGGCGCCCAAGGTGGTGGCCGAGCGCGAGACCTACCATATCCGGGCTCGAGCGAAGACAAGCTCGATCTTCTCGCTCTTTTACACCATGAACGACGTGGCCGAGAGCTACTTAGACACCCAATCGCTTTTCTCGCACAAATTTTCACTCAAGCTAGATGAGAGCCTGCAGAAAAGAGATGTGCTCGAGCTGTATGACCAAAACGGCCAGAAGGCCTACTATTGGAGCAAGCTCGACCACAAAAAGAAGGGCAAGAAGGACGAAAATTCCACGATCGAGATCCTGCCATTCACGCAAGATGGCCTTTCGGCTTTTTTCTATATCCGCACCCTTCCCCTCGAGATTGGCAAGAGCTATACCTTTCCCGTGCTCACCAACGGAAAGATGCGCGAGGTGCGCGTGACGGCCATCCGCAAAGAAGAAATCCAAACCAAGATGGGAAAATTCCCGGCGATCGTGGTGAAGCCGGAAGTGGTGCTCGATGGCGTGCTTAAGCCCTATGGCGATAGTTTTGTGTGGATCAGCGATGATGTCCATCGCACCTTGCTCAAGGTGGACGCAAAAATTAAGGTGGGAAGTGTGATCGCATACCTGCGTGAACATAAATATGGCCAAGCCCCAGCACCCATCGCCACCTCTCGCTAGACGAATTTTAGTGATCCAGACCGCTTTCCTGGGCGATATCGTGCTCACCACTTCTTTTCTTGCCAACTTGCGGGCCCTCGCTCCCGAAGCCGAGATTCATTTCCTCACCACTCCGGCCGGCGCCCAGCTCCTGCGCGTGAATACGATGGGCATCCAGCCAATCGCCTATGACAAACGCGGCCAGGAGCGCGGGCTTCGCGCCTTTTGGAACAAAGCGCGAGAATTGCGCGCCCTCCAGCCCGATTTGGTTTTTTGCCTGCACCGCTCGTTTCGCTCGGCCCTGCTCACCAAATATAGCGGCGGCGAGAGCTGGGGTTTTACGGAAGCGGCCGGAAGCTTTTTCTTTGACCACGCGATTGCCAGAGCGGGAAAAATCTACGAGGCAGAAAAAAATAACGGCTTGCTCGAAGCCTGGGCTGGAGTGAGCATTGGCTCGCTCTACCCGCGTTTGGAGGCGGGGGCGCAGGCAGAGCAGGAGGCTGCGCGCCTCGTGGAAGCGCTCGGTCCCTTTGCGGCTTTCGCACCGGGTTCGGTCTGGGCCACGAAGCGTTGGCCCGCCGAGCGTTTCGGCGCTCTGGCCGCCGCCCTGGCGCAGAAACGCGGCTGGCAGGCAGTCTTTGTGGGGAGCGACACCACCGAGGATCGCGCCGCCGTGGCGGAGGCCACGGCCACTTTCCAGCGCCTCACCGGCCGGGCCGCGCTCAACCTTGCAGGCAAAACCAACTTGGGCGTGCTCACGGCGATTTTTGCGCGCGCGCAGTTGGTGGTGGCCAACGACAGCGCCCCCCTGCATATGGCAATCGCCGCTGGGCGGCCAGTGCTCGGTATTTTCGGGCCCACCACCAAGGATCTTGGTTTTTTTCCCCTGGCCCCCGCGGGGCGTTCTGCGGTAGTCGAAGTAGAGGGGCTCTATTGCCGGCCATGCGGCCTGCATGGGCACCAGCGCTGCCCGGAAACACATTTCCGCTGCATGCTGGAGCTAAGCCCGGAGCGCGCGCTAGCAGAGGTGGAAAAACTCCTATGCCCTTAAGTGGGGAAACAGTTGAAGAAATGAGCCAGAAACTGATCGGTGAGCTGCATGTGCTCGTGATCATGATTTCTGGGTCTTGGGGCGGGCTCGAGCAAACGGCTTTGAGCGACGTGCGCCTCCTCATGCACGCTGGTTTTCGCGTGACTCTGCTCGTGCGGGAAAGCAGCCCGATCGACTGGGCGGTGAAAATGGAATCGCCCCAGATCCGCATCGTCTATTGCGGCGGCCATGTTCGCAATTATTTCGACACCAGCCTCTGGCGCCAACTCCGCCATCTCATCGACGACCAGGGCGTGAACCTCATCCACTGCCACCAAACCTCGCTCCTAGGCTCCGTAGTGCCCGCCCTGGTGGCGCGCCGGCATGTGGCCCTCGTGGTGAGCCGGCACATCTTGAACTCGCACAATAAAAAAGACCCGCTGCACGCGCTCCTCTATCGCCGCGTGGACTATATGCTGGTGCTTTCGCAGACAATGAAAAAAAACCTGGCCAGCACCTTTCCGATCCCGGAGAAAAAACTCCGCATCGTGAACCTCGCCATCGATCTCGAGCGTTTCAACCCGAGCATGGTGGATCGCCAGCAGATGCGCGTGGATTGGAAGCTGCCCGAGAACGCTTTCATCGTGGGCCTCGTGGGGCGCCTTGATCCGATGAAGGGCCAGGACCTGATGGTGAAGGCGATCGCGCAGGTGCGAAAAACCTATCCTGATGTTTATGGCGTGATGGTGGGGAACGAAACCCCCGGCCTCGAGGGGCGCTATCTAAGCGAGGTGCGCGAGAGCATTCGGCAGCTGCAATTAGAGGATTGCATTCTTGTGCAAGAGGCGCAGAAGGAAGTGCCCCAGGTGATGGCCGCTCTGGATTTGTTTGTGATGCCGTCTTGGTCGGAAGCTTTCGGGCTAGTGGCGATCGAAGCGATGGCAATGGGTTTGCCGTGCATCCTCGGCCGTGGCGGCAGTGCCGAAGAGATGGCGGCGGGCTCGGGAGCCGAACTGGTGCGCCCGCAGGATGCCTATGATCTTGCGCAAAAGATCATCACCCTGCGGAACCACCTGCCCACGCGGGAAAAGATGAAACAGGCCGGGCGCAAATACGTGCTCGACAACCACGCCAAAGCGGTGCGATTGCACAAAACCCTGGAAGTCTATTCACGCTGCTATAGGCGGAGAATCTTTGGAGATCCGCACCACGAGCTGCACTAGGCCGGCAATCTCTCTAGAAAAATGTCAGAAGATGACATTTGCACTTTTTTCTCCCTCATAGTCCCATCTATCCGCTCGAAACCAGGCGCGGTGGGAACGCTGGGTTTGGAAACGGCAAATATCTAACGAGGGGGAAAAATGAAAAAACTAATCATGAGTTTGGGTTTGGTGGTTCTATCGGCTCCGGCTTTTGCCCAAAGCCAAGGCACTGCTCTAGACATGAGCGCATTGAACACCTTGATGAGTAACCAGACCTGCTTTGCTCAGGACGCTGCCGGTCGTTGGTATCCGCACGGAAGTCCGGGTGAGGCTCTCCGCATCTGCTATGCCCGCACGCGCGTAGGCGGATGTTATTTCTGGGGCTGCTACCGGAATACCGAGGAAGACAGCAACTAAAGTAGGGGAAAGCCTAAAGTGCCCGGCCAGCTGCGAGCTTGGTCGGGCTTTTTTTATCTTTTGATAGACCAAGAAGTGCCCAGGACGAACCTTCTAAAGCTACGGCCAGGGGAGATAGTTACGCGAGGCGAAACCGCTGCGGAGTATCGGAGCGTGAGCTTCCCGGGCAAGTGAATTCACGAGCCTAAGCTACTGAAAGTATAGCAAAATTCATTTCCGAAATGGCGGGCGGGCAGAAGCTCTATCCCTGCTATCAGCCGCCAGAATCAAAATTCCACTAGATATTTTAATGCAATGAGTTAAGGTGCCGCCCACAACCTCATGGAGCCGTTTCCTTTATGAAAAAATGCCTTTCTATCCTACTCGTCGTTTCTTTTTTTCTAAGCCCGGTGGCTCCCGCCAAAGCAGCTAGCAATGACGATCGTTTCGACTTGATGGATGTTGGCGTTGGCGCCTTTCTATGTGTGTTTTCGGGTGCTGGACCGGCTTTGGTATACACCGTTCCAGCGTGGCGGCGAGGCCAAGCCGTTGGAAAATGGATGACCATGGGACTTGTTGCCTTTTGCGCCGCTGGTTTTGGTATTGCCATCGCTAACGCCAATCAGACAACCTCGGCTGTGCTCTTCAGCTCCCAAGACATAGAATCCTTACGCCAAGCCTACGGCGCCGGAGTGGAAGACTTCCTCTATGACGTACAAGGCGGCATGAGCCTCGAGGACGCAGCCATCCTCCACCTGCCGGAGGCGGACCTTTCCGCTCTGCGCGCAGGCTTTGAAAGCGCCCGAAACTCAGTGCGCTAGGCGCGAAACAAATCCAAATTCATTGCCACCAGCTCTTCCTCTTTCGAGGGGCTGATGCTGGCGCACTTCTACCCCACCCGCTCCTCTTGCCATTCCTCCTGGCGCGCGAGGGCCGCGCGCAGGTCGCGAACCGCGTCCAAATACGCATGCCGGCAGTATTCCTGCGGGCAGGCCAGGAGGAGGGGAGTGATCTCCTCCTCGCTCCGGTGCAGATAGGATTCAGCCCAGCGCCTAGCGCGGGAGAGGGTGCGGATCATGTCGCGTAAATTGTCGGCCCGGTCGAGTAGCTTCACGGCCAGGGCTTCGGGATCGGCCGCAATCGCCCGGAAATAGCGGGCACTTTCCGCTTTTTGCACCTTGGGCTCGGCATGGTCGCCCCACCATTCAGTGAGCAAGCCCACGATCTCGGCCACCCGGGGCGGAAATTCCCGCCGGATTTCTTCGAGGCCCACCTCTGTGTCTTCCACCACATCATGGAGAAGGGCGGCAGCCACCGCATAGTCGGGCAGACCGGCCAAAGCCGCCTGTTCGGCCACCCGGACCACATGGTTAATATAGGGCTCATGGCCAATTTTTCGCCTTTGCTGCGCATGAGCTGCGGCGGCGAAGGAGGTGGCTTTGAGCAGGAGTTTTACGGTATCGCCCTTCATTCTTATAGAATGAGCGCTAAGCTAGCGATTTGTCGCGAGGCCAGCTGCCGCAGGTAAACCAAAGCCTGAACCTTCCTAATACTTTGATTTCCCTACCACAATATGGTTAAACCGTGGGGCCGCCATGTGTCAGACCTGTCCTAATAATAAGGACAGTTCTCTGTGCCTAAGCGGTAAATCAAAACGAAAGGTGGTTTTTTAAAAAACCTGAATGACCAACACACAAACAAACGAGTCCGCTAAAGGACCCAACAACAAATGGCTCAGCGATTTCGCTGACGTAACCGTTGATGAAGCCCAGCTTCAGCAACTCGACAAAGACGACAAAAAACAAGATTCCGATGGAGAGCTTTCTTTCCAAGAGATCTTCGAGACCTCCCAGGGCACCAACGCCGTCAAAGAAGGCGAAGTGGTGAACGGAGCGGTGATCTCGATCAACGATGATTATGTGACCGTGGATATCGGTTACAAAATGGAAGGCCTAGTGCCCATCGATGAGTTCAAAGACATGGACGGCAAAATGAGCGTCCAACCCGGAGACCACGTGGTGGTTTACCTGGAGAAGATGGAAAACGAATACGGCTCGATGATCCTCTCGCGCAACAAAGCCGAGATCATCAAGGCCTGGGATTCCATCGCCGAAGCCTGCGAACGCGACGAAGTGATCAGCGGCGTGGTGACGAAGAAAGTCAAAGGCGGACTCGAAGTGGACATCGGCGTAAAAGCCTTCCTTCCGGGTTCCCAGATCGACATTCGCCCCGTGCGCAACCTCGACAAGTATTTGGGCAAGAAACTCAATTTCAAAGTCATCAAATTCAACAAAAAACGTGGAAACATCGTGCTCAGCCGCAAAGCTCTCCTCCTCAAGGAGCGCGAGAAGCTGCGTGAAGAGACCCTCGAGCAATTGCAAGAGGGCATGGTGGTCCAGGGCGTCGTGAAGAACATCACCGACTACGGAGCCTTCATCGACCTCGGCGGCATGGACGGCCTCCTCCATATCACCGACATGAGCTGGGGCCGCATCAAGCACCCAAGCGAACTCTTCCAAGTGGGAGACGAAGTGACGGTGAAAGTCCTGAAGTACGACAAAGAGAAAGAGCGCGTATCGCTCGGCCTCAAGCAAGTGCAGGACAACCCTTGGGACAAAGTGCCTGAGCGTTACCATGTGGGCGACAAAGTCAGCGGCAAAGTGGTCTCGATTAAAGACTACGGAGCCTTCGTGGAACTGGAAGACGGCGTAGAAGGCCTCATCCACGTTTCCGAAATGAGCTGGACCAATAAAGTGAAGCACCCCAGCAAGGTATTGAACCCCGGCGACTCCGTGGAGTGCCAGGTGCTCGATATCGACACCAAGAACCGCCGCATCAGCCTCGGCCTGAAACAACTCGAGAGCAATCCTTGGGATCTGCTCGAACAGAAGTTTCCGATCGGCTCGACTGTGGAAGGCGAAGTGAAAAACGTCACCGACTTCGGCGTATTTGTGGACATTGGCGAAGGCATCGATGGTTTGATCCATATCTCCGACCTATCCTGGACGAAGAAAGTGAATCATCCCTCGGAAGTCTTCAATAAGGCCGATAAAGTGCGCGCGATTGTGCTCTCGATTGATAAAGAGACGGAGAAATTCTCTCTCGGCATCAAGCAGCTGGAGCGCGATCCTTGGGAAAACATCCGCACTCGCTACAAGATCGGCCAGGCCATTGAAGGAAAAATCACCAAAATCGCAGATTTCGGTGCCTTCGTGGAGTTGGAAGAAGGGCTCGAGGGATTGGTTCATATCTCCGAACTTTCCAACGACCAGGTAGAGCGTGTGGCTGATGTGGCCAAGATTGGCGACAGCGCGAAGGCGGAGATCATCTCGATCGATGCTCGTGAGCGTAAGATCGGTTTGTCGGTGAAAGCACTCCTCAAGAGTGAAGAGCGGGCGAATATCGAGCAATACGCTGGCAACAAAAAAGGCGCCGGAAACACCTTGGGCGATCTCTTGGGATCGAAACTCAAGGGCATGAAGAACGACAAAGAATAAGAGAGCGTTCTCTTAGACGAAAAGGGCAATCCTCACGGGTTGCCCTTTTTTTATGCCTTTTTAGGGGCGGCGATTTTTTCAAGTGTTTGGATGAGCGCTTTGATACGCGGGTCTTTGCGGTCGGCTTCAAGGCAGGTGGCGCAGATCCGGTGGATGCCGAAAGGTTTGGCCCATTCCACTAAATCACCCTTATTTATGCTCGCGGCCGCGAGCGAAAGTGGCAATACCCCCACGGCCAAACCCTCTTCCACCACCGCTTTTACCGACACAAAGGTATCAAAATCGTAGGTGAGTTCGTGCGCGATCGCGCGTTCCGCGAGATGGAAGGCGATCGAGCGGCCCTCCTGGTCGAAGGCGCGCTGCACGTAGGAGAAGGGAGGGGGAGCGGTCGATTTGGCAAAGGCCCCGGGTTTCGCGAAGAGGCCAAAGCGATCCGTATAAAGCACCTTGGAATAATAGCGTTCGTGCAGGGGTGGCTCGGCATCCACCACCAGGTGCAGCGCCCGCTCCTCGAGTCGTCGCCAAAGATCTGCCGTCCCCTGCGTCGAGATCTGCACCGCCAGGCCGGGATAAGTGGCTTGGAGCTGCCGAAGCGCGTGGGGCCAAAAAGAGATTCCCAAAGTTTCGTAAGTCCCCACCCGAATCATGCCGGCGAGGCTCTCCGGAGAAGAAATTTTTTTCTCCAGGTCGGCGAGTTCGAGGAATAAACGTTCACAAAAGAGCAAGAGCTTACGGCCTGATGGCGTGAGGCTAATGCCACGGCTGTGACGGGTCACGAGGGCTTCGCCCACCGCCCGCTCAAGTGATTGTAGGGACTTAGTTAGGGCCGGCTGAGAAATGCCAAGAGCCCGCGCGCCCGCCTGCACCGAGCCTTCCACCGCCAGGCGGTGGAAGCCGCGGAGTTTTTCGAGGTGTTGCACCAACATGCTGGGATCTATAACAAACGGTTATACCAAAAGGAAGAAGACTCATTATCGCGTTCCCGAATACGTGGTTACTTTCAACTAAGGGCGCGGAACAAAATGGGGTTGGTCGCGAGGCCGAGCGAAAAAACGTCTGACAAGCGCGAGAAGGCGCCATAGTGAACCTTTGGCAACGACGAGCAACGAAGTCAGACGTTTTTGCAGCCGGCCGCAGTAGATCTCCCATTTTGTTGCGCGCTCTTAGGAACTAGCCCAATCACGGCGCTGGACAGAAAAGGAGACTGCTATGAAAACCCGAATTTTATTGAGCCTGATCGCTCTCGGAACGCAACCGACCCTCGCCTCGGCCGCCGTGAGTTACTGTAGCGGCGCAGCGCGCTCCGGCGCTTCGCTCGACTTCACTTTAGTGGAGGGCCTGAGCGATTACGAACTCGTCGGCACCGTGGCGGGTTGCCCGATCGATCGGAGCAATACGACTTTTTCGAGCGACACGGCCCACCTCTACCTGCGCGGGCAGTGCGTGGGAAGGCTCACGCTTTCCTATGAAAAAACCACCAAGACCATCTACGCCGTGAACGAAAGAGGAATCTTGGTAGGGAGCTCCCACTGCCGCCGTTTAGATCACGAACCTAAATACCCGCGTCCCGGCGTATTGGTTCTGGGTCGGGTAGAATTGAAGGCCGGAGTAGCGGGAGCAGGAGCGACGGATGCTATCCTCGCCGCGGCCGATAATGCCGAAAAAGAATGCAAACGGCTACTTCGGGCCGATTTTCACAAAGTCGAAGCCGAGTCGGAAATTGAGGTGACACAATTTCAGCAATTCTTTGAGCCATACCTCCGTGCCCAAGGTTTGTTCCGTTGTCTCTAGAAGTGGTCTAGGTAAAAGTCAGAGCCATATGGATGACGTATCTTTTTACCTTAGAGCTGGTTTGAAAAGTGGGTTCGCAGTAGATCGCCACTTTTCAAGCCAGCTCTTAGTGGCCAATGACTGCCCGCGTGGCTTGGTCTCCCAAAATAGCAAGGGGCGAGGGGGCTCGATTGCCGGAAAAACTTCCTTAGGCTAGACTTGATTCATGAAAAAGAATCCTCTCCTGCTCCTCTTGGGTGTCTCCGCCGTTTTCTTCTGTATCTTCCTCCTCTTTGTCTTCTTTACCGTGGGCAATATTGCCCGCGACAAGCCCTTGCTCGCGCGCGGCGGGGTGGACGTGGGCGTGGTGAAGCTCAGCGGCGTGATCATGGAATCGCAAAAAGTCCTGCGTGAACTCAAAGAACTGGAAGAAGATTCGAGCATCAAGGCCATCATCCTGCGCATCAATAGCCCAGGGGGAGCGGTGGGCCCGAGCCAAGAAATTCATGATGCCGTGCTGCGCGTGCGCAAGACCAAACCAGTGGTGGCGAGCTTTGAGTCCGTGGCGGCTTCGGGGGGCTACTATGTGGCCGTGGCCGCCGATCAGATTGTCTCCAATCCCGGCACTCTCACGGGCTCGATTGGCGTGATCATGGATTTTGCCAATCTGGAGGAATTGTACAAGTGGGCGAAAGTGGATCGCTATAATTTGAAGAGCGGAAAGTTTAAGGACGCGGGCACCGATACCCGCTCGATGACACCCGAAGAGCGCGCTCTCCTCCAAGGATTGATCACCAATGTGTACGACCAATTCCTCAAAGCCGTGGCCGATGGGCGCAAATTGCCGATCGAGCGGGTGCGCCCCTATGCCGATGGCCGCGTGCTCAGCGGGGAGCAGGCCTTCCAAGCTGGCTTGGTAGACAAATTGGGGGGGCTCGATGTGGCCGTGGATGTGGTCAAAGTCTTGGCCAAAATCGATGCCAAGCGGAAAGTGAACCTGGTTTTCCCGGAGCCGCGCCGCCGCTCTGTTTTGGAGTTGATCGGGCAGGGCGCCGCGGAAGGAATGATGAAGGGCTTTACGAGTTTTCTCAATTCGGAAAGCCTAGAGAGCTTGCGGCAGCAAACGCGCAGCCAAAAGAGCCTCTTTTTCCTCTGATTCGGAATGTTTTGGCTTCTTCTCTCTCTCTTTTTACCTGATCCCGGACTTTCCGAGACCTATTTGAACGCCAATCAGGTGCAAGCCCGCCGCTTGATGGAGAAAATCGCCAAGCAACCCTATTCCCAGCTTGCCTCAGATCCGGAACGAAATGAGTGGGCCCGAGCGCGTTTGGCTTGGGTGGCGCTCGAGCGTTTGGCCGGAAATGAAAAAGCAGCTTTAGAAATTTTTGCGGGCTGTGAACGCTTTTGCGAAAAGTATGGTCCCGAGAGTGAGTGGGTGGCCACCAAAAAGTGGGCCTGCCAGAAGCAACCAAAACAGAAAATTTGTCGCGGAAAATAAGCAGCGGTTTGACTTTTGCAGACGTGGAAGGCGCAAGCTAGTGGCGGC
>JAKFYM010000383.1 GCA_021730855.1 Bdellovibrionales bacterium | reverse complement strand
AATCAGGGAAAGCAGGATTTCCGATTGAAAAGTATGAGCGCCCCCCGCCAATGGACTTACGCTAGGTAAATAGATGCCCACTTTCATATCGGACGACTGTAAGGGGAAGGGTTTGGTTCGGCAAGAAAAACCCTAAGCAGCGGCCGTGTCCAAGAGAAGCGCGAAGGCCTGCGCCCTTCGGGAACTCACAAGCGAGTGGCCGCGCCTCTTCAGCCTTGGACATTTTCTTGCGCACAAAGACCAGCAAAAAGAAGTAAATAAAATTTGCGCTCGATTTGCTAGCGGGCTACTCCCGCGCTCTTCGACAATTCTGGGACACTTCCCTTCCGAGCAGGACCGCGCCTGACTCGCCGAGTTATTGGCCCCCAAGAAAAGGAAGCCTCCTTGCTCCCCCCTCGAAACTCCATCCCTTTCTTCGCAAAATTGGAAAAAAGTAGTATGAAATTGGTTCATTCAAGAAGGAGCAACCAAGTGAAACGAGCATTTATCACGGGTATTACCGGTCAGGATGGTTCCTATTTGACCGAGTTTCTTTTGGAAAAAGGCTACGAAGTGCACGGACTGATCCGTCGCTCCAGCAGCTTCAATACCGACCGCATCGACCACATCTACCGTGACCGCCACGAAACCGGCGCGAAGCTTTTTCTGCACTACGGTGATCTCTCCGATGCCTCGAACCTGAATCGAATCCTGCGCAACATCAAGCCCACCGAAATCTATCACCTTGGAGCCCAGAGCCACGTGCGGGTTTCCTTCGACATGCCTGAGTACACTGCCGATGTCTCCGGCACGGGCACCACACGCATCCTGGACGCCATTCTCGAGTCGGGAATCCATACCAAATTTTACCAGGCCTCGAGCTCAGAAATGTACGGCCTTGTGCAAGCGGTGCCCCAGAGCGAGACCACGCCCTTCTACCCACGCAGCCCCTATGCCTGCGCCAAGGTGTATGCTTATTGGATCACGGTAAACTACCGTGAAGCGTATAACCTGCACGCCTCGAACGGGATTCTTTTCAACCACGAGAGCCCACGCCGCGGAGAAACCTTCGTGACCCGAAAAATCACCCGCGCCCTGGCCAAGATCCTGGCGAAAAAACAGGACCTGCTCTTCCTCGGGAACCTCGATGCCAAGCGCGATTGGGGACACGCCAAAGACTATGTGGAGGCCATGTGGCTGATGCTCCAGCAACCTACGGGCGATGACTATGTAGTGGCCACGGGCGAGACGCATTCGGTGAAAGAGTTCTTGGAAGAAGCCTTCAGCATGGTCGGAGTCCAATACGAAAAATTCGTGCGCCTCGATCCGCAGTATCTGCGCCCCACCGAAGTGGATTTGTTGATTGGAGACGCCTCGAAAGCCGAGCGCCAGCTCAAGTGGAAAGCACGTGTGGGCTTTAAAGAATTGGTGCGCCTCATGGTGGTGGCCGACCTAGAGTCAGAAGGCCTAGACCCGCGAAAATTCGGGCTCGAGCCCACGCCAAAGGGCGTGAAGCCGTGAGCGGCTCCCTGCTTCGGGACGCACGCAAGATTGTGGTCACGGGCGGCGCGGGCTTTCTCGGCCGCCATGTGATCGCGGAGCTTGTGCGGCGTGGGGCGCGCGAAAGCAGCCTCGTGATTCCTCGCTCAGCCACTCAAGACCTGCGGTCCGCAGCGGTTTGCCAAGACTTGGTGAAGGACGCTGATCTGGTGCTGCACCTCGCAGCCCGCGTGGGAGGAATTGGCTTCAACCAAAAATATCCCGGTGAGCTTTTCTACGACAACGCTGCGATGGGCCTGCATTTGATTGAAGCTTCCCGGATCGCGAAAGTGAAAAAATTCGTGATGACAGGGACCATCTGCGCCTACCCTCGCCACACTCCGGTGCCTTTTCGCGAAGAAGATCTCTGGAATGGGTATCCCGAGGAGACCAATGCTCCCTATGGCGTAGCCAAGAAGGCACTGATGGTGATGCTGCAGTCGTATCGCGCGCAATACGACTTCAATGGAGTCTATTTGCTGCCCGTGAATCTTTACGGCCCCCACGACAATTTCGACCTGGAAAACTCTCATGTAATCCCGGCACTGATTCGTAAATGCTTAGAAGCCAAGGATCGCGGCGCTTCAGAAGTGGTGCTTTGGGGAGACGGCTCACCGACCCGTGAGTTCCTCTATGTGGAAGACGCTGCACGGGCCATTGTGATGGCCACGGAAAACTACCAGTCCTCGGAGCCCGTGAACCTTGGCAGCGCTGAAGAAATCTCCATTCGCGACCTAGCGGAATTGATTAAGCGCAAGACGGATTTTTCCGGTGCCGTTCGTTGGGATACGTCGCGCCCCAACGGCCAGGAACGCCGGAAGCTCGATGTGTCCCGCGCAGAAAAATTCTTTGGCTTCCGCTCACAGGTTTCTTTTGACCAAGGCTTGGAGCAGACGATTCGCTGGTGGAAGGAAAACCGTAAAACTTAGGATGAAAACGGCAGGCTCGCCGGCACTAGCTCACTCACCCTGCCCGTTTTTCCTGTTTTTACATCTACCAGAGGCAGCGCAGCCACCTCGGCCAGCTTTTCCGCCCGGGAACTCAAATAGGTAAGCGCGCCTGCCCGGTTGCGGGATTCCCGGTAGCGCGCCTCCACATAGGCTTCCTGAGCGGACAGCGCGTGCAAGCCGCTCAATAGCTCTTCACGCACAAAAAAAGCATTATTGCCCGCACTATTGCAGCCCACGAGCTTAAGGCCCTTGCGGTCCGCAGCTAGCTCGAAAGCCGCGAGAGAGGCGCCCCAGTAGAGATTCGAGTAATGGGCATCCGTGCGATAAAAATCTGCTTGGTAAGGCACCGACACGCAGGCGGTAGGCCCCCACAAGCTGTTGTACTCACAGATCAAGATGTCCGGAATGACTGAGTCAATGGCTTCCAGCACCCAGAAATCATTGCCGTCGATGTCCACCGAAAGCAATCCCACCTTGCCCTGCACTTCGAGCTCACGAAAACATTGGTTGATGTTTTCACGGGTGAGGAAACGCGAAAGCACTTTCACGTCATGCCGCCAGAGGAGACCACTCGCTTCGAGGAACGCCAAATGAGCCTGGCCACCGTCGATCAAATAGCCTTGCCAATTCTCCTTTTGCAGGAGGAAGCGGGTGTTGGACTCTTCGTAGCTTTCCACGCCAAACTCGATGAACTTCTTGGTGCTCACGGGGACCTTGCCCAAGAGGTACTGCAAGATACCATCTTCGCCAAATTGGGAGAACACCGTGAATTCTGCTTCTTGGATAGAGGCGTACGTAGCAGCGCGCACGGTGCGGCTGAGCTGGTTGCCAAGCAGCAGGCGATTTTTCTCTAGCTCCCGGTTTATGGATCTCTCGATCCGCGCAGGCACCATGGATTTGAGGAATTTTTTAACCATTTATTTTCCCAAAAGCAGGGCTCCGAGCTTCTTCGATGCGTTGGCCAATTTGGTCGATTTGCTCTTTGGTGAGAGTGGGGCCGGAAGGAAGATACAGCCCGTTTTCCCAGAGCGCATCCGCCACCGGACAGTCCACTTCCCGGTAACCGGCTTGCTCGCGCAGCACGGGCTGCTGGTTCATCGGGCAAAAGAAAGTGCGCGTGTCGACGCCCAGCTTCTTCAACCGCTGCATCAGCTCGTTGCGCGAGAGACCAAAATCTGGTTTGAGCACAATGGCATACATCCAATAGACATTCCTAGCCCATGGAAGCTCCGCTGGCAGCTGCAGGCCAGGAATGCGCTGCAATCGCTCGTTGTAGAACTTGGCCACGCGCCTTTTGTCGGCAATGATTTTTTCGATCTTCCCTACCTGCACCACGCCCATCGCCGCCTGCAAACCGGGCATTCGGAAATTATAACCGGCCTCACGATGGAAGAAACGCGGCTCGATGAAGGCGAGGTTGCGTAGGAGGCGAATTTTTTCGGCAAGCTTGTCGTCATTTGTGGTGACCATTCCGCCCTCACCCGTGGTGATCACTTTATTGGCGTAAAAACTAAAACAGCCGAACTCCCCGAAGGTGCCCGTCATCCGACCCCGTACCGTGGCCCCATGCGATTCTGCACAGTCCTCGATCACTGCCAACTTATGTTTCTGGGCAATCTGCATAAGCCGGTCCATGTCCACAGGATGGCCATAGAGGTGCACGGGCATAATGGCGCGCGTTTTGGGACCAATTAGGGATTCGATCCGATCCAGGTCAAGATTCCAAGTTTGCTTTTCCGAGTCCACCGGCACGGTGATGAGGCCCTGGTGATAGGCCGCTAGGGCCGAGGCGATATTCGTGGAGGCGCTGACCAGGATTTCCTCGCCTGGCTTCAGACCCAGCGCGCCCACGGCAAGGTGCAAGGCTGCTGTGCCGCTGTTGACGGCCACTGCATGTTTGCAGCCTAAATACGCCGCAAAGCTCCGCTCAAATTCCGGAATCGCGGAACCAAAGGAGCCAGAGATTTCCCCACGACGCAGCGCGCTCACCACCGCTTGGATCTCTTCTTCGCCAATCACCGGATCAAATACTGGAATCATGACACCCCATTCTTTCTTTTGGAATACCACCTTCGGCGCCGTTGGCCAAGTTCCGGCATCCCTACGGCATTTACTTCCCCTTCGCTTTCATAGTAAATTTCCTGCAACCTAAATCCCGCGCCCGCCAAACCAATGAATGCCTGCACATTGACGATCGTCACCATCACCTACAATGATCCAGCGGGTCTGGCGCGCACCCTAACTTCCCTCAAGCCGCTAAAAAATGCTTCCTTCTCCTGGGAGTGGGTGGTGGTGGATTCCTCCGCGGAAAAGAACCAGGCGGTTTTAAGCTCGGCTGGCCAAAAGCTTCCGCTCAAGCACCTGCTCTCCCCTGCCCTTGGCGTGTATGCAGCGATGAATCGGGGTTGGCAAGAAGCCAAAGGCAGTTGCATTTGGTTTCTAAACGGGGGCGATACTTTGGTTTCTGTCGAGGCCGTGGCGGAAGGGTTGCACATGCTTATGGCCCGCCCTGACGTAGACTTAGTTTATGGAGCCGCAGAGCTCTGGAGAGACGGCAGCTTTCTTTACACACGCTGGCCGCGAAATCTCTTTTGGGGCAACC
This sequence comes from Bdellovibrionales bacterium, assembly GCA_021730855.1. Taxonomy (GTDB): domain Bacteria; phylum Bdellovibrionota; class UBA1018; order CAIPTA01; family CAIPTA01; genus JAKFYM01. Next base: position 10,634 of record JAKFYM010000383.1, on the reverse strand, counting down.
TAGGCATAAATAGAATTTGTCACCAGGCCTTGCTCTACCGGCGCTCATTGCTGCAAAATTTGGGTGGCTTTTCAGAAAAGCTTCGCCTGGCCTCCGACTACGACCTTCACCTCCGCGCGCTCCACGATCATCCAAAAAACACGCAGCAATTGCCCGCCGTGCTCGTGCGCTACGACATGGGTGGGCTCTCCTCCGACTATCGTCCTGCCCTGAGGGAATTCCGCGCCGTCCAATCCGCTCTGGCAAGAGAAGGAAAGCTCTACCTGCCCTGGCTGCACGCCCTGGTGCACCGCTGGGAATGCCTGCGGCTAGCGGCCATGAATCAAATCACAAGCCATCCTTGGGGCCGCGCCGCGCGCTACCTTGTTTACAAAATAAAGAGGCTTCCATGAATGACTCCAACTTTTCTGCAAAACTAAAAAAAAATAGTTTTCTGTTTTTGGAAATCTTCTTTGCGCTGCTCACAGCGATCCTCATCTGGAGATTCTCGCGAGCTTCGGCCTTCTGGGGCGACGAATTCCATTCTCTCGTCTTGCTATTTTCTTTTGATCCCCTGGCCTATGCCACCGGGCATACCGGCGAGGGCACCGTTGCGCCCCTCTTCTTTTTTGTGCAAAAGGCCTTTCTCGAATCTTCGGCGCTTGGATCCTATTTGGGAGTGAGCCAGCTCACTTGGCTGCGGCTTGTGGGCCTCTTGCCAGCGTGGCTGATGATGGTCGTTTTTGTGCGTCTCAGCCGCTGGGAGAAGATCTCCTGGTTGAATGTTTTATTTTCCACCGCTGTTTTCGTAGGCGTGGCGATTTCCACCACCATGATTGGCTATAGCTGGCAGGCTAGGCCCTATGCTCTCTGGGGTTTCCTCACCGCCTGGCATTCTTACAACCTGTGGATGCTGCTCCTGCATCCAGAGCACAAACCAAAGCTCCAATGGTGGATGCTGGCCCTCTCGGGCACGCTCTTGGTGCTGCTCACGCCCTTTGGTATTCTCCAGCTCTTCTGTAGCCTGGGGCTATTGGTGACAGGAGGCTGGAATCGAGCCTGGATGAAGAAGCTACTTTTTCCCGCCGCTCTCGCCTTGGTCCTGCTGGTTTACACTCTTTTTATCGGCCGCAATGTATCCGGATATCTTTTCAAATGGCCTGGCCTCGCAGGTTTTCCCGCGTTAGTGGCTGGTCATTTGCGATGGTGGTTGGTGGCCATTCTGCTTGTGGTCGGTGTCCTAGGATCCCTTTCTCGGCGCGATCAGTTCAAGATCGTCTTGCTCTTTGCCAGTGTGCTTACAGCGATAGGCCTGCAAGTCATTTTATTCTATCGTCGACAAAGCCCTGCTGGATTTGACCTTTCCAACCGCTATTTTCTCTATCTCCTGCCCATGCTCTTGGTTCCTGGCTTATTGCTCTTGCGGAAGATCGCCGCCGAAAAAATGCATTTGTCCCTGCGCCTAGCACTCCTTGTCCTAGCGGGCTTTATATTCCTTCATAGTGGCTGGAAGATTCGAAATAATCCTGCCATCGTGCAGTTCGTGGATGCCTATGGCCAGCAGAAAGAAAGCATCGCACCTTATTTGGCCGAAGCAGGAGATCGCTGTCTTTGCCTAGAAAGTCCACAAGCCATCCAACAAACAAATCTCTGGCTTATCCTGCGGGACCAAGCCCTTTCTGGCCATTGTGCCAGCTACCTAAGCTTTGACGGCCAAAAGCTAGGCACAACCGAGCTTGGAGTGTATCCAGACACTTTTTTCTGCAAAAGCATTTAGGAGCGAGGCGAGGTGATCTTCCGCCTCCTCACCAAGAACTCGCATTCTCCGCTATTTTTTCCAAAGGGCTGGATTCACAATGGCCGGATCGTGCACCGCAAAGGCAGAAAAATCGAGCTTAGCCGAACGCGCTTTTTCCCAAGCCGCTCCTATTTCCCGAAGCTCACCCTCGCTGCACACGCCCACCACGCCAGAGTCCACCAAACCTAGTTGCTGCACAAACGCGAGGGCACCCTCGAGGGGTGTAAGGTCATTACGTTCCAGCGTTTGCCGGTATTCTTTTAGGAGCGGGTGAATCCCTCGGAATGGATCCGGCAAGCGCTCCGGCGGCATCAATAAAATTCCCTGCAGAAAAAGAGAGCGGGCATGCACTTCCACATTCAGCGCTCCTAAGCGTTGCAATTGATTACCCCGCAAGAGTCTTTGGTCGAGCACATTCAAGGGGAGCTGGATCAGGTCGATCGGAAATTTTTCTAAGATAGCGTCGATCTCCTGGCCGGTATAGACAGAGGCCCCAATTTTCTCCACCAGTCCCTCTTCCTTCCAACGCAAGAGTAGGGAAAAAAGTTCTGGCCCTTTGGACTCCAGTAGATCCTCAGGATGATGGACCAGCAATCCATAAAGGCTGGGCCGCCCCAGGCGCTGCAGAGAAAGCCTCAGGCCAGTTTCCACTTCCTGAAGATCCTGGCCCTTAAGGGATTTGGTCTTACTCACTATCCGAAAGGAATGTGGAAGCAGAGGAAAAGCGGCGCCCAATACTTGCTCACTCTCCCCATAGCCGTGAGCCGTATCCAGAGTTTGGATGCCCAATTCCCCAGCAAGCCGCAAAATCTTCTGCACCTCTTCGGGAGGCACCTTTCCACGCGTATTTGTCACTCCATAGCTCAAGCCAAACTGCACGGTGCCTAAAGCTAGCTGCGTCCGCCTACTTCTATTCATTGGAACTCTCGAAGATAACGAAACAATCGCTCACGACCCCGGCCGAACTCTAGGCTTACCGAGCGAAATTCGGAAAGCCTTGGCTCTTGCAGGCGTGCGTCCTGCACAAAGACTCCCTGCGCGCGCAACCATTCGGCCAGATTGTCCTGGTTGTCCACCACCTGGTAGCAAAGCACCGAAAGGCCCAGGAAAAGCGCTTCGTACACCACTGTGCTGCAAGAAAGAATGGCCCGGTCACAAGCGCTCATCAGCTCGAAAAAATTCTTCGGATGTTTCCAGAGCTCGTGTTTGAGGCCAAGAGCCTGGGCCAATGCATTCACTTCTTCAGCATAGGCGGTTCCAGCTGCCGGACCTAGCACCAGACAGTATTCTTCTGAGATGGGCAAGATCGGCAAGATCCGCAGCGTGAGGTTCAAGGCATCCGATCCCCCCATGCAGACGAAAATCCGGCTCTTTTTTGCCCGCCCTTTCCATTGGGTAATTTCCGATCGGAAAAGGTAGTAGTCCGGTCCAAGGAAATATTCAGTGCCAGGATGCAGTTGGCGATAGGAGGTGGTGGCGGCAAAGGGATTGTTGTTTAGCAAGACAGGAAAAGCGGGGTTGGAAAAGTCGCGGTCAAAAAACAGGACGGGAAATTCTTTCTGTTCGACCAAAGACCGCAAAGAGACTTCGGAAAGGCCGTAGTGATCCACCCACAACAAGCCTAACCCAAGGGTCTGCAACGAATCGACTAAGGCCCTCCCCTCCAGGACCTTGGGAAGCGCCTTTGCGCGCCCTGGCGCCAAATCCAGAATCATCTCGTCCTGCGAAAGGTAAAAAGCTGCGGGAAACGCCTCCCAGATCGGATAGGTGCGAAAAAAATGCCCAAGGCCGTCTTTTTTGGAGGCGGGCACCAGGAGGGCTAAGCCTTTGGCCGGAAGGGGCTGCATGGGGGGAAGTATAGAGCTGACCAGTAAAAACTTCCCTTAATTTATTTGGAAGGGCCTGGCTATCTGTGGTTGTCTAGACAGGAACGTAGAGGTAAATCCTTTTTATGCCCAAATGCTTGATTTGTGAGTCGTCTTTCGCACCCTTTATTTCTTTCGGCCAGATGCCGATCGCCAATGGCTTTCTCAGGCCGGAGGAGAGGGCCGAGGAGTATTTTTTCCAGATGGAAGTGGGGTTCTGCGAGAGATGCGGAATGGTGCAACTCACGGAGCAGCCCGCGCGGGAAAAGATGTTCCATGAGAACTATGCGTTCTACTCTTCCACCTCCCGCTATATGGCCCAGCATTTCGAAAAATTTGCCAAGGACGTACAGGAAAAATATACTTCCTCCTCCGATCCGTTTGTGGTTGAGATCGGCAGCAATGACGGCATCATGCTCACCCACTTCGCCCAGCAGAAGATGCGCCATCTCGGCATTGAGCCCTCGAAGAATGTGGCCAAGGTGGCGTTAGAAAAGGGCATAAACACGATTTCTGAATTCTTCGACGAAGCCCTGGCCGAAAAAATCGTTCGCGAGAATGGCCAAGCCGATGCCGTGCTTTCCGCCAATGTGATGTGCCATATTCCCTATCTCCACTCCGTGGCCAAAGGAATCAAAAGGCTCCTCAAGCCCAAAGGTGTCTTCCAGTTCGAAGATCCCTACCTAGCGGATATCGTCGAAAAAACCTCTTACGACCAAATCTACGATGAGCACTATTTTTATTTTTCGCTCCAGTCGGTCAGCCACCTCTTCGCCATGCATGGCCTGGAGCTCGTCGATGTAGCGCCCCAGGTGACTCATGGAGGATCCATGCGCTATACGATCGCACACCAAGGAGCATACACACCCTCTCCCGCGGTCACGGAGTTTCGCGCCAAAGAAAAAGCCCACGGCCTGCATTTGCCAGCCACCTATGATCGCCTTCGCCAGAATATTGAACGCTCGCGGGCCGAGCTAGTCGATTTGCTCAAGCGCCTCCGTCAGGAAGGCAAGCGTATTGTGGGTTATGGTGCCACCTCCAAAAGCACCACAATCACAAACTATTGCGGCATCACCCCTGATCTCGTGGAGTTCATCAGCGATACCACTCCGATCAAACAAGGGAAGTTGAGTCCCGGCGCCCATATTCCTGTGCGCCCCTACACAGAGTTCAGCACAAACTATCCAGACTATGCGCTGCTCTTTGCTTGGAACCACGCCCAGGAAATTATGGCCAAGGAAGAAGGATTCCGGCTTGCTGGCGGAAAATGGATCACTTATGTTCCGCAGGTGAGCACCTTCGAATGATCCCTTGCAGCACCCCTCTTGCCCAATACGAGGCCTATCGAGACGAGATTGACCTTGCCGTGCGATCCGTGCTCGAAAGCGGCCACTACATCCTAGGACCACAGCTCACAGCTTTTGAAAAAGAATTCGCTCACTACCACGGCCTGGCGCATTGCGTGGGCGTGGCCAATGGCACTGATGCCTTGCAAGTGGCTCTAGTGGCTTGCGGAATACAAGCGGGAGACGAAGTCATCACGGTAGCCCATACGGCAGTGGCAACAGTGACGGCGATCCTCCAGGCCGGAGCCACGCCAGTTTTTGTAGATGTGCATCCGGACTTCTACACCCTAGATGCCTCCCAACTCGAAGCCGCCTATAGCCCGCGCACCAAAGCCATCCTGCCCGTGCACATCTATGGCCAAGCTTGCGATATGGATCCTATCCTGCAATTCGCGCGCGAGCGGAACCTGCAGGTGATCGAAGACTGCGCGCAAGCGCACGGGGCCACCTATAAGGGGAAAAAAGTGGGCACCTTCGGGCAAGTCGCCTGCTTTAGTTTCTACCCCACCAAAAATCTCGGTGCCTTGGGCGATGGTGGTGCGCTCCTCACCGCCGATCCAGTTCTGGCCGAGAAAGCACGGCTGCTACGCTCCTATGGCTGGGCAGAACGCTATATCAGTCATATTCATGGCTGGAATTCCCGCCTAGATGAACTGCAGGCCGCCGTGCTGCGCGTAAAACTTCCCCACTTGGACGCCGACAATGCGCGCCGGCAGAAACTCGCCTATTTTTATTCTCAAGCCCTGGGAAAAACCTTCAGCCTGCCCAAGGTGGCTCCCGAGAATGGTCATGTGTTTCATCTCTATGCTTTGCGCCACCAACGAAGAAATGAGCTCCAGGAGTTCCTCCGTTCCCAAGGCGTACAAACCTTAGTGCACTACCCGGTGCCCGTGCATTTGCAGCCTGCCTATACCCGCTTTGGCCGCTCGCTTCCGGTCACAGAGGCTCTAGCCCGTGAGGAACTTTCCCTCCCGCTCTTCCCCCAACTCACCGAGGATGAGGCGCAGGCGGTGGTCTCCGCGCTTCTCAAATTCGCTTAGAGTTGTGGTTAGAGCTGGTTTGAAAAGTGGAGATCTACTACGTCTGTGGAGGCGAGCGGCTCCCTTCGTTGCTCCTCGTTGCCATAGGTTCACTATGGCGCCTCGGTATCCGCTCGCCTCCACAGCCTCGTTACGAACCCACTTTTCAAACCAGCTCTTAGACTCGGCGAAACAAAAGATTTTTGTAAATGGCTTGTTGGTAGGGCATAGGAAAATTCTCGAACCCATGGTCGGGAGTGAAACAAGCGGTCTCTGCCACTAGCTGAAAGCCGCACTCCTCCGCAATCTTCCGTAAGTCCTCGACGCCAAACAACCAGCAAATCAATTCTCTATCTGCCAAATTCACCTGCCTAGTCACAATACTAGAAAAATCACCACAGGCAGTGTCTGCTACTAATAGACTATCGCGACAAGCAGCGAAGAGCTGCCTTAAGAGGCTGGCGTAGTCCGCAAAATACGGCAAACTGCTACCGAGAAAAATCACGTCATAAGGCGCGCTCGATTCGATCTTGTTCACAGAATGAAACTCTGGCCTTTGCCCTAGGAGCATCTGGGCTACTTGACTGGCAGCGGGCAACTCAAAAAGATAATAAGCGAAGTCCTTTGCACGCAAGGAATACAGGCACTCGAGCAGCCCATCTCCCGCGCCCCCGCCTACGTCTAGAATTTTTATTTTCTTGCCAGGCTGCGCAAGGCTGGCCAAAAGCAAAGGCAGCTGCGAGAGACGCGCGGTATCAGACCCCCATTCGGGTGGAAGCTTTTGCTGCAGCCGTTGGAGCTTCGAAGCCAACTGGGCTTCTAGCCATTCTTGGTGGGCAGCGCTTTCGTAAGCGCAGAGCCTCTCTGCCTGCATGGCCGAAGCAAAGCTCTCAAATATACCAAAGTAAGTAGGAAGTGGGGACGGTTTGATCTTAGCTGCTGCCCTGGAGCGCAAGCTGCGTAGAATGCGGTTGAGTTTTCTCATCAGGCCTCTCCTTGAGAGCGTATGGAATTGAGCATATGATGCCCTAAAAAAGGCATCTCTTTGGAACAGAAAAAACGAAAAATAGCCATTTGTGCCGCCTTCGAGCCAGGCCAAGAAATCATCGATTTTTGCCTGGCGCAACCCTTTCCTCTAGAATTCGTGGCCACCTGCGCGCAAGACAAGTCTCCCTTTGAAGCAAAAATAGCAGAGGCTTGCGAGCGTGCAGGCATTCCCATCTATCGTCATGTGGACGTAAACACTCCTGCTTTTCGGTCTCAGCTGCGGGAGCATCAGATCGATCTCATGATTCTTGGCTGGTGGCCTGCCATCGTGAAAAAGGAAAGCATCGAATGCGTGCGGCTCGGCTGGGTGAACCTGCACCCCAGCCTCCTGCCTTACAACCGCGGAAAACATCCTTACTATTGGTCTATCGTGGAAGGCACGCCCTTTGGTGCTACCCTTCATTTCATTGAATCTGGGGTCGACAGTGGTCCCATCTTATTTCAGAAGAAAGTGCCCGTGACCCCCATAGACACGGGCGCAACTCTATACAATAAAGGGGTCCGCGCCACTCTTGACCTTTTCAAAGAAAGTTACACCAAAATCGCGACTGGCCAATTCCAAGCAGTGCCTCAAGAAGAAAGCACGGCCACCTTCCACTGGAAGCGGCAAATCGAGGAGCATTCCGAAATCCAACTGGAAAAGTCGTATCCCGCCCGAGATCTATTGAACATCTTACGAGCCCGCAGCTTCCCCACAGGGGACTCCGCATTCTTCTATGAAGGTGGGGTGAAGTATCGAGTGCGGCTTTCGATAGAGCGAGCGTCGGACCCGTAAGTTAACCCAGGTATCGCTTCAGGTTTGGACGGAAATAAAGTCCGGCTTCCTTCAGTCCCCGAGCAAGGTCCCATTGCGGTTTCCAGTCGACGAAGGATTTTATCTTCTGGTTGGTCACCACGGAATCACCAATCTCAATCACCTGTCGATCGCTCGGCCAATCCACATATCTCACCCTGCCCCCAATTTCCCGGGTGATGGCTTCGGCGATCTCGGCCACTGTGCATTGCTCGTCGGAGGCCGCAAAAAATACCTGGCCCCAGCTGCGCTCGCTCTGGGAAACAGCCACGAGGGCGTCCACGCAATCGTCGATGTAACTCACATTCCGCTGTTGCTTGCCTTCGCCAAAGACAGTGAGGTCCTTGTCCTGAAGTGCCAGCCCAATGAAGTAGTTCATAAAACCGAAGTCCGGGCTGCGGATGTTAGAGCGTGGGCCAAACACATTCGCAAAACGAACCACGGCCGTCTTCATCCGGTAGGCGTGGCCATATATGCTGACGTATTTTTCCGAGACGGATTTGTTGGCGGAGTAAATGTCGACAGGAAATTCCGGGTGAAGCTCATCGATCGGCTGGTAATGCATTTTCCCGATTTGGGTGCTGGTGCCGATATGAATGAATTTTACGTCCGGATTAAAGCGGCGCGCAGCCTCGAGCACATTGATCGTGCCCTTGCAGTTCACCTCAATGTCCATAAGGGGATCCTTCATAGAATTCGGGTGCGAGGTATAGGCCGCGCAATGGAAAATAATATCTTGCCCAGAAATAGCTGTGCACACGCTCTCGAAATTGCGGATATCCTGCTTGAGCACCTGCACGGAGCCCTCGATACCGGAGATATTGTGGATATTCCCTCCTGATTTGGGATCCAGCATATCGTAGATCGTCACTTGCGCGCCAAGCTTCACAAACTTCTGCGCGATATTGCTGCCGATGAATCCAAGACCACCAGTGATGAGGACTTTTTGTGAGGCGAAGTTATACGAGCTCATTGACTAGGCCACTCCGAGAATTTTTTTGATGCCTTCGCAGATAAAGACCAGCTGCTCTTCTTCGAGGTTCATTGCCCCCGGTAGATTGATTCCTCTTGCCGAGATGTCGTAGGCATTTTTATTGCGTTGGCTGTATTTGTCCAGCAGTCCCGGAAAGGCGGGCAAGGAAGAAAGAGGGTAAAAAAATGGCCGCGCCGGCACTCCGAGCTTAGCCAGCTCCTCAATTGCACGGCCTTTTTCCAGGCGATGGGATTTGCCGAAGACCAAACCAGTGATCCATGCCCCATTCACCACATGAGCGGGCTCGGCATTGAAGGTGATGTCTTCGACTCCGGCCAGCAGCTCTTTATACATGCGTAAGTGCCAGCGCTTGATAGCCACCAATTCATCCACCCGTTGGAACTGCGCGTACCCTAAGGCCGCCTGCAAATTAAAAGGCATGTATTTATAGGTGACTTCGTAATTGTAATAGAGCGCCCCCCCGGGGCGGCGGCCGTGATCGCGCCAAACCATGCAGCGATTGTAGAGCTCTTCGTCATCAGTGAGAAGCATTCCGCCCTCACCGGTGGTGAGCGTCTTGGTGCGGTGAAAGCTGAACACCGAAGCCCGTCCGAACTTCCCGGCCTTCGTGCCTTTGTAGGTGGAACCCAGTGCTTCCGCTGCATCTTCGATCAACGGAATGCCATGCTTCTCCGCAATGGCGCGGATCTCGTCCATCTTTGGCATATTCCCAAAAAGATCCACGGCGATGATGGCCTTGGTCTTGGAAGTGATGCAGCTTTCAAGGGACACAGGATCCAGGCACCAGTCGTCCTCGGAAATATCGCAGAATATGGGCACAGCCTTTAGGTAGGTGATCGGGGCCACACTGGCGATCCAGGTACAATCAGGGGCTATCACTTCGTCGCCCTCCCCCACGCCCAAACAGGTGAGCAATAAATGGATGGAGGTGGTGCAGTTGGGAGTCATGACCGCGAACTTGCGATCATGATAGCGGGCGAATTCCTTCTGAAATTCCTCGCAGTAATAGTAAGGCTTTTCGTACCAACCCGTCTGCATGGCCTCGGCCACTACTTTCCGTTCGTGGTCGGTGATGGATGGGCCGGCTACATAAATTGGTTTCATAGAAATCTCCCCTGGAGCCTTGTCTCGCCTTTTGGGAGACTCACAGAAGCGCATAAGAACGCGGAGCGCCGCGCCAAGCAAGCATCTTCCTGGTTCGTTTGAGGCAGGTTTACCTCAAACTCATCAAACTGCAAAACTGCGTCAATGGCAAGGAAAGAGCAAATTCCATCCTTTGAATCCTCACTTTCTGCCTTTCCAAGCCCTACCGCTGTGGTAGAAAAAAGAAAATGCATACCAGAGAAGAGTTCGAACAGATTCGTAAAGACAACGCCGCCCTCATGGCGAGCAACCAAACCCTACAAGCCCAGGCCTTGCAGTTGCTCACGCAAGCCGACAAGTTTTACTGGCTGCATCAAACCAATTGGTTCGGCGAGCCCATTTTGCAGCTGCCACAAGACATGTTTGCCCTGCAGGAAATCATTTTTCGCACCAAACCTGACTATATCGTCGAGGTAGGAGTGGCTTGGTCGGGCTCCATTCTGTTTTATGCCACCATCCTCAAGGCTTTAGGCTATGGGGGGAAAATCATTGGCATCGACATTTACATTCCCGATGACCTCAAAGAGAGGCTCAAGCGTTTCGAAATTTTCGAAGGGATGTTCGAGCTCGTGCATGGATCCTCGATCGATCCGGCGATTTTTGCCAAGGTGAAGGGCAAGACAGCGGATGCTAAAAACGTGCTCGTGGTC